>CAZKTK010000435.1:0-3152 GCA_964555535.1 uncultured Rhodospirillaceae bacterium | reverse complement strand
GGATCAGCTGCGAGAGCTGAAGCGACTTCAGAAAGAGAATGAGCGTCTGCGCAAGATGTCCCGCGATTGCTGACGGGGGACAGTCAGTCTCGAAGGGAGTCTGACGGTGGGACCGGACAATCGGGCCATCGCGGTCAGCCTGCGATACGTGCCAGACAAGTTCCTGCTGCCGGCCGAGGTTTTCGCGCGTTATCTGGCGAACCTGGACAGCGATGCCTGGCAAGGCATCGAAGCCATGGGCCTGGACATGCTGGGCGATCTGGACAGCGAAATTCTACCGCGCTGGCTGCAAGTCAAGGTCGGCGTCGGCGACGGTCACAGGGTGACGCTGGAGCAAAGACAGCCCAATTGGGAGAACCGCGTCATGATGGTCCGCATCCCTATCGACTGATACGCGCCTACAGGTTCAGCCACCGGCGCACCAGGGCCATGCGCTCGACCGTTGCCTCCGCGTGACCGAGCGCGATGCGCTCATCCACTGGATCGAGGCCCGCATCGAGCAGGTCCGAAAAGAATCCGAAATCCTCCTCGATATGCGCCAAAGCCCGCAGCAAGGCCTGTCGCGCCGACATGGACCGCGGAACCATCGGCGCATTGGCGTGATTGCCCAATTGGTCAGGCAGGTCGATCTGATCAGCCAGTGTTTCCAGAAAAGTCGTCACGGCATCGCGGTCGGTGCCGGTTACCACGATCGCAAGTTCGCGCAAGATGGACGCCGTCGCCCATGCGCGCAGGGCGGTTGCTTCCGCGATGCTGACGGACGCCAACGGCTCGCTGACGGGCGCGGGAGCCGTCGCCGGCCGATAGAGACGCTGGCGCGCCAGGCGCAGCCTCACTAGGTGGGCACGCTCTTCTTTCGCGATTCTGCGGGACAGCTCGCGCAGGCCCGCATCCACACAGACCACGATGATGTCGTTAAACAGAATGAACGCCCGCTCTTCGTTTTTTATGGCAAGCGACAAGGCGCCATGAGGGGTCAGGGCACGCGCGCCCCCGGCCTCTTCAAGCTCATCCACGGTGACGGATTCCACGCCCAACTCGGCGGCCAGCCGCGCAATATCCAAGCTCGAGCCACACGAATCCATGCGACTGGCCGCCTCTTGCTCCTGCCGTCGTTCTTCTTCCGCGATATCGCGAAATAACTTCTCAAGCTCATCGTTACCTTGGCGTGCCATGAGAAGCGCCAAGCGGCGATAGCTCTCATATGCCGCATGCTCCATGGCCGCAATAACGGCCCATAGCTCGGTTTCGTCCTTCAAACCGCGCAAAATATTGGCACTCGCCGATGTGACTACCTCTGCCATGCGGCCTCTATCCGCTGCTGACGTTCGCGTCCAAGCTGCGGGAAACTATAGGCCCGGTCCACCGCTGGCCATTGACATAGGTCAAGGAATTACACGTCTGCGTAAGCAATTGTCCTGACGTCTACCGTTGGGGGACGGAGAAGGGATAATGAGACTGCGCTGGGCGGCATGGATAACAGCATCGCTGTGTATGATCTGGCTTGCGGCACAACCGGTGTCGGCGGCCGAATCTCGATTGCCGCATTACCTTGGCTCCCTGTCGCCGAGCGATCTGGTGCCCGGCGGCGAGCGTTTCGGGGAAGTGCAGGGAACGCCGCCCGTCGCGCATGTGTTTGCGGGCGAGGAAGCCATCGGGCTGGTCTTCCTTACCACGGACATGGTTTCCGCAATCGGCTATTCGGGGAAGCCGATTCACACGGTGGTCGGTTTCGACAATACGGGCACGGTGACCGGCACGAAAATCGTCGAGCACCACGAGCCCATCGTCCTGATCGGAATCCCCGAATCCCGCATAGCCGCTGTGCTCGAAGGCTATCTGGGACGCGACATGGATACCCTCTTCCGCCAATCGGTTACGGAACGCGACGTCGATATCGTCAGTGGCGCGACGGTGACGATCATGGTGATCGACGACAGCATCGTGCGCGCCGGGGTGAAGGTCGCACGGGCCTATGGCCTCGGTGGCATGGCGTCTGCCGCGGTGGCTCAGGGTCCACGTCTCGTGGTGGATTTGGAGCGCGCGGAAGAGCGGGACTGGCAGACGCTTCTGGGCGACGGCTCGGTGCGCCGCTTGCAGCTGAGTGTGGGCGATATCAACCAGGCCTTCGAACGCACCGGCGATGCCAAGGCCATTGCACGCCCGGAAGAGGGCGAGCCGGGCGAGACGTTTCTCGATCTCTACGTCGCTCTGGCCTCCGTTCCCACTATCGGACTGTCAGTGCTGGGCGAGGACGAATACCGCAATCTCACCCAGCGGCTGGAGCGCGACGGCGGCCATGCCATTCTGCTGGCGGGTCGCGGGCGATACTCCTACAAGGGCTCGGGCTTCGTTCGCGGCGGCGTGTTCGACCGTTTTCAGCTTGTCCAAGGCGACGACTCGGTGCGCTTTCGCGACCGCCAATACAAGCGCCTCCGCAGGGTTCTCGCCCCCGGCGCGCCCGACGACCTCATCGAGGTCGGGCTGTTCTATATCCCGGCGGAAGCCGGGTTCGATCCAGCCGAAGAATGGCGCCTGGAACTCTTGGTGCATCGTGCCATCGGGCCAACGTCGAAAGTCTTTCTCGACTTCCGCCTGCCCTATCGCCTGCCGCAGAGCTATCTGGTGCCGGAAGCCGCACCGAAACCGGTCGCGGTTGCCACTATGGACGTAGCCGAGGTCGAGCCGGAGCTGCCGGCAACACCGCTGTGGCACCGTATCTGGCGCGACAAGACGGTGATGATCGGCGGCCTGCTCGTGGCACTCGGCACCTTGACCGCGCTCTTCTTCTTCCAGGGCTACTTCACGGCGCGCCCCATTCTCACCGACCGCTTGCGCATCGGCTTCATGGTTTTCACCCTGGTCGGTATTGGGTTCGCCGCCAACGCGCAGCTCTCCGTGGTCAATGTCATGACCTTCTTCAATGCGCTGATCACCGGCTTCCAATGGGACTACTTCCTGATGGATCCGCTGATCTTCATCCTCTGGGGCTCGGTGGCGGCAGCCATGTTGTTCTGGGGCCGCGGCGCGTATTGCGGCTGGTTGTGTCCGTTCGGCGCCTTTCAGGAATTGCTGAACCGGGTCGCGAAGCTCTTCAAGGTTCCGCAGTTTGCCGTGCCCTGGGCGGTGCACGAGCGCCTTTGGCCAATCAA
>CAZKTK010000434.1:0-3156 GCA_964555535.1 uncultured Rhodospirillaceae bacterium | reverse complement strand
GTGCCTTGCAGGCCTGGGTGCCCGAATAGTCGAACTCGCAGGCCTGGCCGATGACGATCGGCCCGGCGCCGATCACCAGTATCGAATGGATGTCCTCACGTTTGGGCATGCGCGTCCCGTCTCAAATCCTGTGATAGTCGCGGTACCAGTCGACGAAGCGGGGAATGCCCGTGTCGATGGCGGTACGAGGTTCGAAGCCGGTATCGTGTTTCAAATCGTCGATATCGGCGTAGGTCTCGGGCACGTCGCCCGGCTGCATCGGTAACAAGGTCTTCTCCGCGGTCTTCCCCAGGGCCTGCTCGATCACGCCTATGAAGCGCAGCAAGGGCTCCGGGGTATTGTTGCCGATGTTGTAGATGCGATGCGGTGCCGTCTTGCCGTCGTCCGCCGGCGCACGCGCCAGCACCCGCAGCACGCCGTCGACGATGTCGTCGATATACGTGAAATCGCGGCGCATGTCGCCGTGATTATAGACCTTGATCGGCTGGCCCTCGCATATCGCCTTGGTGAAGAGATAGGCGGCCATGTCCGGCCGGCCCCAGGGGCCGTAGACGGTGAAGAAGCGCAAGCCGGTCGACGGAATGCGAAACAGATGGGCATAGGTGTGACCCATCAGTTCGTCGGCGCGCTTGGTGGCGGCGTAAAGCGAGACCGGCGTGTCGACACGGTCGACGGTGGTGAACGGCAGCTTTGTGTTGCCGCCATAGACCGAGCTCGAGCTGGCATAGACCAAATGCTCGAGCCCATCCGCCGCGCGGCACATTTCCAGCACCACGACCTGGCCGGCAATGTTGCTCCGCACATAGTCCATGGGCTGATCGAGGGAATGGCGTACGCCGGCCTGGGCGGCGAGATGCACAACGGCCCGCAAGGGCTTGGCTACCGCGGCGGCATCGGCCATGGCATCGGCATCGGCAATGTCGGCAAGGTGAAAGGTGAAGTTCTTATGATCCTCGAACTGTGCCAGCCGGGCGCGTTTCAGGGCCGGGTCGTAATAGGCATTGAGATCGTCCACGCCATGAACTTGCTCGCCTTGCGCCAGCAAGGCCTTGCAAACATGGGAGCCGATAAAGCCTGCGGCACCGGTGACGAGGACGCTCACGGTGCCGGTCGTGCCAGCGGCCCTTCGGGCATGCGCAGAATGGCCTCTTCGTGACCCCGGTCGAAGGTGAAGATATGCGGCGGCATCCCCGAGAAACCCTCGCCTTTCAGGGTGCGGTGATACACACTGGCGTCTTCATATGTCACAGGCCCTATGGTCTCAGGCAGGTCGAAGCGGCTGGTGATCAGGGACGAATAGACGCAACCGGTCATGCAGTCTGGCCAGGGGCTGATGATGCCCGCCATGCGTTCGACCAGCAGGGAGAAATCGGCGGGCTCTTCCATGGTCGCGGTCTCGGCCAGAGCGAATTCGTTGGGGCCGCGCAGGCCGCCGGCAATGGTCAACACGATATCGGAATCGCGAACCACCCGCACCGCCGCCTTCTCGGAGTCGAAGCCGAAGGGAAATGAGTCGTCGATCATCAGCGTTCCCGGCCGCATCTTGTCGACATCGACCACCAGGGGCGAGGATGTCGCCGAGAGGATCAGCGTGCAGCGCTCGTACATCCAGTCGGGCAGGGAGGAATCGCGGTCGATGGTCACCACCTCGACCTCGCCGGGCAGTTCCGTTTTGAGCTGGTCCAGGCGGGCGCTCTTTTCCGGCACATCGACGAGGTAGATCCGCTGCGGCGGTGCCGCTTCGTTCATCAGCTTGACGATGCCCGTGCCTATGGAGCCGACGCCGACAAAGGCCGCGGTCTCGTCCTCGTAGCGCCTGCCGGCGCCCTCCAGAACCGTGCCGACATTGAAGGCGAAAGCGGCGACCACGGCCGCATGCCCGGTGGTCAGCGACAGGGTCTGTCCTTCCCTGTCGCCCACGGCCTTGGCAATCGCGCTGCCGAAGCCGGTGGCGGCGGGGATCATGCCCGTGAAGGAAACGCAGCGCGCGCCGGCACGCCGCGCCAGATCGACACCGGCTGCCGCCGCGGCGACCGTCGTCGCGCGGTCCTCGAACAGGGTCATGTCGACGACCGGGATCAATATCGTTCCGACACGGCCGTAAGCGCTCTCGAAGATGTGGGTCAGCAGCGGCTCACCCGCCAGCGCCTCGGCGCATAAGGCGCGAGCGCTCTTCACTTCGCGCGCATGCAGCTCAAGAGACGGGCGTTCGGCGGGGAATGCCACCAGCGAGGCGGCATCGATCTCGGGCAGGGGCGCGGCGGTCATAATGGCTCCGGGGGCGGAATTGGACGCGGCAGCCGATCAATACCACAGAGCCGCGCTTGCGGCGAGCCCAGAGCGATCAGGCGGTAGCGGCCAAGGCTTCGCCGGTCCAGGCTTCGACCGGAGCGGATTCGAGGCACCAATTGGCAGCGTCCGCGAACAGGGCGTGCAGCACCGCATTGTTGAGCGTGTGGCCCGTGCAGCTTGCCTCTACCCGCGCCAGCAACGGCGCGCCGGCCATATAGAGGTCGCCGAGGCAATCGAGCATCTTGTGGCGCACGAACTCGTCTGCGTAACGCAGGCCGCCCTCGTTGAGCACGTCGCCGTTGCCCACCACGACAGCGTTGTCGAGGCTGCCGCCGCGCGCCAGGCCGGCTGCCCGCAATGCCGCGATGTCGTCCGCCATGGCAAATGTGCGGGCACGCGACAGCGTGTTCTTGAACAGATCGCCGTCGCACACCTCATCCAGGCTCTGGCGTCCGATCACCGGATTGTCGAATTCGATATCCAGGGCCATGGACAGGATCGGATCCGGCAGCAAGGTGATGCTACCGGAGCCGTTTTCGGCCGTGACCGGGCGCAGCACCCGAATGCGCTTGCGCGGTGCCGTCAGGGTTTGCCGGCCAGCGCAGTCGAGAAGGAACACGAAAGGCTCTGAGCTGCCATCCATGACCGGAACTTCCGGGCCGTCGATCTCGACCTCGAGATTATCGATGCCACAGCCCCAGACGGCGGCCATCAGGTGCTCGACCGTCGCCACGCTGGCGTCGCTCTCGCCGCTGATGGTGGTGCCGAGACGGGTGTCGGTTACCGCATCGAAGCGCGCCGGTATGCGGGCCCCGGCGAGATCGGTACGCACGAACACGATCCCGCTCCCCGCTGCCGCCGGCT
>CAZKTK010000433.1:0-3156 GCA_964555535.1 uncultured Rhodospirillaceae bacterium | reverse complement strand
GCGTCAACCGCTATTGCCACGTCAAGCTCTCGGGCCAGGTGCTGTTCGCGCTGCGCGAGGCGGTCTATGCGCACCTGCAGCGGCTCTCGCCCGCCTTCTTCGCCCGGGCGCGCACTGGCGATATCCTACAGCGCCTCGATGGCGACGTGGCGGCGTTACAGCGCTTTCTGGTCGACTCCCTGCTCGCGGGCATCAATGGCGTGCTCGGCCTGATCGCGGCGCTGGCGCTGATGATCTGGCTCAGTTGGCAGCTTTCCCTCGTGGCGCTGGTGCTGTTGCCGGCGGAGTTTTTCTATTTGCGTGCCATGCGCCCGCGTGTGGAAGGCCGCACCCGCGGTGTGCGCGCGCGCGCCAGCGCCTTGTCCGCGTTCCTGGTCGAGACCTTGCCGGCGATGAAATTCATCCAATCCGTGTCGGCGGAAGAGCGCGAGGTCGAGCGTCTGAGGCGTCTCAACAGCGGCTATTTGCGCGACCTGTTGCGTTTGCAGATCACCGAGTTTCTCACCGCTGCCGTGCCCAACCTCTTGACCTCGGTGAGCCGCGCCGGGGTCTTCCTCGCCGGCGGCTATTTGATCATCGAGGGCGAGTTCACCCTTGGCGCGCTGATCGCCTTCAACACCTATCTCGGTTTCGCCACCGGCCCGGTGCACAGCCTGCTCGGCGTTTATGTCGGTTTCATGCGCATGCGGGTCAGCTTGCAGCGGGTCATGGTGCTGACCGACGCGGCGCCGGCGGTGGATCCCCCATTGGCGCCGCGCGCTTTGCCGGCGGATGCAGCGGGCGCGGTACGGCTCGAGGGGGTCACCTTCGCCTACCCCGGCGCCGGGCAGCCGGTTCTCGACGGCCTCGACCTCGATGTGCCGGCAGGGTGCAAGCTCGGCATTGTCGGCCCGACGGGGGTTGGCAAGACGACGCTGATCGACCTCTTGCATCGCCATTACGATCCGCGCGCGGGCCGCATCACCCTCGATGGCGTGGACCTGCGCGAGCTCGATCCGGGAGAGGTGCGCCGACGGGTTGCCGTGGTCGCCCAGGATGTGGTGCTGTTCCGCGGCAGCATCGCCGACAATCTGCGCTACGCCGCGCCCGAGGCCGACGACGCAGCCCTGCGGGACGCGGCGGAGCGCGCGCAAATCGCGGATTTTATCGCCGCCCAGCCGCAAGGGTGGGATACACCCGTCGGCGAGCGTGGCTCGGCGCTCTCCGGCGGTCAGCGCCAGCGCCTCGCCATCGCCCGGGCGCTGTTGCAGGACCCCCTGGTGCTGATTCTCGACGAAGCGACCTCGGCCGTGGACCTCGAGACCGAGGCAAGCCTGATCGCCGCCGTCGACGCGCTGTTCGTCAGGCGCACGCGCATTGTCGTCAGCCATCGCGCCGAGGCCCTGGTGGGGGCGGACCAGGTGTTGGAGCTTGACGGCGATGGCTGAGCTCAGGGTCGCCATTCTCGACAGCGGCTTCGCCTTGCCGGCGATCGCGGCCTGCGCCTTCGTGCCACGCGCCGATGGCGGCGTCGATATGGCCGAGGCGGAAAACGATAGGTTTGGGCATGGTTCGGCCGTGGCGGCGATCATCGCCGGCCTGGCACCGGGCGCTAAGCTGTTGAATGGGCAGATATTCGGGCCCGCGGGCGGCACCTCGGCGGCGGCGGCAGCAGCGGGCCTGGACTGGGCTTGCGGCGAGGGGGCGGATATCGTCACCATGAGCTTCGGCTTGCGTGCGAATCGCGATATTTTACACGCATCGGTAGCGAAGACGGCCGCCGTCATGCTGGGGGCCTCGCCGGCGCGCGGCGATCCGGTCTACCCGTCGGCTTACGCGCCCGTGCTGCGCATTACCGGCGATGCCCGCTGCGCCGCGGGAGAGATCTCGCACCTCGCCACAGAACAAGCGGATTTCGGCGCCTGCGTGCGGGGTCCGGGCGGCGATGGTGCGTCGATGGCGGTGGCCCATGCGGCGGGTCTGCTGGCGGCCCACTTCGACGCCACGGGCGCACGCGGCGAGGCCGCGGCGCGGGCGCATTTCGAGAGCATCGCCGCCTATCGCGGGCCGGAGCGCAAGACCGGTGCCGACTGAGACCACCCTTCGCCGCATAGCGCCGATAGCGGCCGCCGTCGCGGTCGCGGCGCTGCTGACGCTGGCGCTGCTCATCGCCTTCGACCAGTTCCAGTATCGCGTCGTCTGGGCTACCAGCCATGCGGACCTGTCGCTCATCTACAAGCTCGCCAATCTCTGGGGTGACGACGGTGCCACCCTGCTGCTGCTGACGGCGCTCGCCGCGCTTGCGGCAACCCGGCTCTGCCGCTGTCCGGGCTGGGCCGGACCCGGTGCTCTGCTACTGGTTGTCGCCTTCGCCATCGGTACCGCGGCGTGGTCGCCCTTCGCGCCGAGCCCGCCGGGCGCGGCCCATGCGGGCCAGGGCATGAACGTGCATCTGGTGCGTGTCTGGATGCTGCTGCACCCGCCCTTCGTGCTGCTCGCCTTCGTGCTCTTCCTCGCCCCGGCGGGCGCCGCGGCAGAGGCCCTGGCCCGCGGAACGGGCCCCTGGCGCGAGATCGCCGGGCGCTGGACCCGGGCCGGCTGGCTGGTCCTGTCGCTCGGCCTCGTCAGCGGCATGTGGTGGGCCTACGAGGACTTCACCTTCGGCCAGTTCTGGCATTGGGACCCGGTGCAGACGGCGGTCTTCGTGGTCTGGGCGCTGGCGACGGCGCATCTGCACACGCTGCGGCGCTACCGCCCCGGCGGCGCCTATGCCCGCCTGCACCCCTTGCTGGGCCTTCTGACGGCGTTTGCCGCGCTCGCCGCCCTGGTGGTCACGCGCCATCCGGGCCTGGCGTCTTCACACCGCTATGTGGGCGATACCTCGTGGCCTTGGCTGGCGGCGATGGCGCTGGCATTGGCGGGCGTGATCGTCCTCGCCCTGGCACGCTCACCGAAACGAACGCGCGCGCCACGCCGTACCGAGGCCGGCGTGCTGATCACCATCGCCACCCTTGCCCTCGGTGCCTGCGCCCTGGTCGGCGCGGGTGTGCTGGTCGAGGCCAGCCTGGCCCAGTCGCTGGCCTGGCCGCGGCCGGAGAAATTCAAGCCCTTCTTCGAGTTCCTCGCCCGCTGGACCTCGGAAGCCGAGGTCGCCGAGCTGCAGCGCCAGTTCGAGCA
>CAZKTK010000432.1:0-3156 GCA_964555535.1 uncultured Rhodospirillaceae bacterium | reverse complement strand
CTGGGTGGCGTCGATCGCCGCCTGCAGCATCTCGCGCTCGGGCGCGAACCAATAGCCGTTGTAGAGCAGCGCCGCATATTGCGGCATCAGCTCGTCCTTGAGGTGGATCTGGCCGCGGTCGAGGGTGATGCTTTCCATGGCCCGGTGGGCATGCAGCAGGATGGTGCCGCCGGGGGTTTCGTAGACGCCGCGGGATTTCATACCGACATAGCGGCTTTCGACGATGTCGGCGCGCCCGACGCCGTTGGCGCCGGCCAGCTCATTGAGCCTGGTCAGAAGCGCAGCCGGGCTGAGCTTGACCCCGTCCACGGCCACCGGATCGCCCTTCTCGAATTCTATCTCCACCGTCGTCGGCGTATCGGACGCGGCTTCGGGCGAGACCGAGCGGGTGAACATCTCCTCGTCCGGCCCCACCCAGGGATCCTCCAGCGCCTTGCCCTCGTATGAGATGTGCAGCAGGTTGGCATCGGTCGAATAGGGCGCCTCGCCGCGCTTGTCGGTGGGCACGGTGATCTGGTGCGATTCCGCATATTCGATGAGCTTGGACCGGGAATCGAGATCCCACTCGCGCCACGGCGCGATCACGCGAATGTCCGGGTTGAGCGCGTAATAGCCGAGCTCGAAACGCACCTGGTCGTTGCCCTTGCCGGTGGCGCCGTGGGAAACGGCGTCGGCGCCCACCTCGCGGGCGATCTCGATCTGGCGCTTGGCGATCAGCGGCCTGGCGATCGAGGTGCCGAGCAGGTAGGTGCCCTCGTAGATGGCATTGGCGCGGAACATGGGGAAGACGTAGTCGCGCACGAATTCCTCGCGCAGATCCTCGATGTAGATCTCCTCGATGCCCATGCGCTCGGCATTGATGCGCGCCGGCTCGAGCTCCTCGCCCTGGCCGACATCGGCGGTGAACGTCACCACCTCGCAATCGTAGGTATCCTGCAGCCAGCGCAGGATCACGGAGGTATCGAGCCCACCGGAATAGGCGAGCACGACCTTCTTGACATCGGAAGCCATGGCGATTCCTCAGGAAGGTGTGAATGCGCGCTGCGAATAGCTTGCGCGCGCTAGCCTGTCAATGCCGCGACCGCATCGCGCTTGCCCAGCAGCGCTGCCTCCTCCGCCGGGGTGGCGCACTCGTCGATGCGGGTGCGGGCCTGAGGGTCAGCGCCACGGGCGAGAAGCAGCGCAATTGCCTGCACATCGTCGGTCGCCGCCGCCCAGTGCAACGGCGTGTAGTCGTTGACGCCGCGCTGGCCGATATCGGCGCCGAAGTCGAGCAGCAGCGACACCACCGCCAGCCTGTCGGCGCGCGCGCCCGACAAGGCGGCGATCAGCGAAGGAAAGCCGGCAGGGCTCTCATAGTTCGCGTCGGCATCCCGCTCCAACAGCGCGTGCACGAGCGAAAGCGGCCCATGATAGATGGCATATTCGAGAAGCGGATCGCCGCCGCCCGCCGGCCATTCCACATTGGGAAAGTCCGGGCCCAGCGCCACGGCCAACGCCTCCACATCGCCGCTGGCGATGGCCTTCTCTACGGCATCCGAAACCGACATCCTGCCCGATCATACCCGTGGGGCGATGGCGTTGACAGCCAGCGCTCGGGCGACTACAAGCCGGGCCAGGGAGAAGGCCCCTGCCGCTCGCTGGTGAAAACCGTGGTGAAGCCTTCGAAACGATACCATTCGCTTTGTGCCGTAACCTGCGGTCCGATGGCAATGCGAGCCCCATTTCTTGTCCGCAGCCACGTCATGAGGCTCTGCAATGAATGGCTCTTCCAAGCTTCCCCCGCTCGACGACCTGAAAACCGAAGCCAGGCGTCTGCGCGCGTCGCGCGCCGCCGAAGGCAAGCCCGTCGGCCATAGCAAATCGCTCGAGCTGTTGGCCCATCGCTATGGCTACAGAGACTGGAACACCTTGCATGCGGCGGTCGGCAATCAACCGCCACCCTGCCCGGTCAAGGCCGGCGATGTGGTAAGCGGGACCTATCTCGGGCAGCCGTTCACCGGCAAGGTGACCGACGTTCATGTTCCGGACCGGCCGGACCTGTTCCGCGTGGCGTTCGACTTCGACGAAGCGGTCGACGTGGTCACGTTCGACAGTTTCTCGAACCTGCGCAAACGCGTGTCCTGCACGATTGACAGCGATGGCGTGACGTCGGAGAGAACCTCCGACGGCCAGCCTCACATGAGGTTGGCGCTGTCGGTCACCTGATCGATGCCGAGCCCTTTCGCATAGGTCTCGACCTCATGGCGAAGCAGCTCGGCATCGACCGACGCTTCGACCAGTACATCGTCGAACACGGCGATCTCACCGCGTGCCCGGTTGGACCAAAGGCGGGAGAGAACGACAAAACCCATCTCGCGGTCGCCGTCCTCGACGATGAGCAAAGTGCCGCGCGCGGGCGCTTGCTCGAACTCGGCAAGTGTCGCGGCAATGAAAGGGGGACGCTCGTCCGGGCGCAGCGTGGCACACCAGGCTTCGAGCTGGGGCAGGTCGGCGGGGGTCGCCGGGCGCAGACGCAGTGGACCCTCGCTCACGCCGGGGCCAGCCCCGTCTTCTCTCGCCGGGCGCGTTCGCTTTCGCTCTTGAGCTGACCGCAGGCGGCCATGATGTCGCGGCCGCGGGGGACGCGCACGGGCGAGGAATAGCCGGCGTCGTTGACGATGCGCGCGAAGGCGTGGATGCGGTTGTTGCTGGCGCATTCGTAGGGTGCGCCGGGCCAGGCGTTGAAGGGGATCAGGTTGATCTTGGCGGGAATGCCACGCAACAGACGCACCAGCTCGTGCGCATCCGCGTCCGTGTCGTTGACGCCCTTGAGCATGACATACTCGAAGGTGATGCGCCGCGCATTGCTCGCCGCCGGATAGTCGCGGCAGGCCTGCAGCAGCTCGGCGATGGGATACTTTTTGTTGATGGGCACAAGCTCGTCGCGCAGGTCGTCGCGCACCGCATGCAAGGATACGGCAAGGTTGACGGCCAGCTCCTCGCCGAGGCGGTGGATCATCGGCACCACGCCGGCGGTCGACAGGGTGATGCGCCGGCGCGAGAGCGAAATGCCCTCCGCATCCATGAAGATGCGCAAAGCGGTGGCCACGGTGTCGTAGTTGAACAGCGGCTCGCCCATGCCCATCATGACCACGTTCGAGACCATGCGCCCTT
>CAZKTK010000431.1:0-3158 GCA_964555535.1 uncultured Rhodospirillaceae bacterium | reverse complement strand
AATCTCTGCCTCGTGACATGAAACATCAAGTTCATCTGGGAAATAGGGGCTTAATCAATTCGGCTGAGTTTCATTGATAATAGTATTTTGCAATTGACAACCCCATCAAGCGCTGTCAGTAAACCGTAAGTACGAGAGAATATATTCAGGACGGTTTAAGAATGACTACTGACGAAAAAGACACGGTATCTTCGGAAAGCGTTCTTGGGATGGCAGCGAACATTGTGTCGTCCTATGTGAGCCACAACGCTTTGCCGGCAGATCAAATTCCCGAGTTGATAAAAACTGTCTACACTTCCTTGAGCGGCGTGCAATCCCCCTCGAGTGAGACAGTCGAGGAAGCACAAAAGCCTGCAGTTTCGGTGCGTCGCTCGATTACGCCCGATTACATTATTTGTCTTGAAGATGGCAAGAAGCTGAAAATGCTGAAGCGTCATCTGCGTACGACTTACGGCATGTCGCCGGAAGATTATCGCACCAAATGGAATCTTCCGGCCGACTATCCCATGGTCGCGCCGAACTACGCCAAGCAGCGTTCCGAGTTCGCCAAGAAGATCGGCCTCGGCCGCAAGAAGGCGAGCGGCCGCAAGAGGCGCTCCAAGAGCTAGCGCAGCCGACCGGACAGTGGAAAGACCCGCGGGTTAGCTCCCGCGGGTTTTTCTTTGGCATGGTGCTTGCGACGAACTGGCCATGGTCAGCCTTCGCATTCCACGCTCCGCCGTCGCAATCGCAGCCTTTTTGCCGTTCTTGGCAGCAACGGCCCATGCGGCGGAGCCAAAGTTCTTCCCCCTGACGACAAACGCGCCTGCGACAGGGCAGATCCTGCCGGGCGGCGAGGGACGATTCATGCCTCTCGCCAATGCCGCCAGACAGGCCACGGGGGGGGGATTCGGGCCGACCGCCGCTTCCTAGGCCTGGAGCGGGTGCCGCGCGCAACCGCCGTGGCCGCCGTTGCGGTGCCGCCGCCTGGCCCGTCGCCGACGTGGCCGGCGCGCGGATCAGCTCGCCCTATGGCTGGCGCGACGACCCCTTCACGGGCGAGCGGGCCTTTCATGGCGGCCTCGACATCGCTGCGCCGCAGGGAACCGCAGTGCTCACGACCGGCGACGGCACGGTGCATGCGATCGGCGAGCATCCCCGTCTCGGCAAATATGTGATGCTGCACCTGGCGGACGGTACGGAAGCCACGTACGGCCATCTCGAGAGCATTTCCGTCTCGTCGGGCCAGCGGGTGGTGAAAGGCGAAACCCTGGGCGGGGTTGGCAGCACGGGTCGGTCGACCGGCCCGCACTCGACTATCGGGTCAAGGTGGCGGGCCGGAGCGTCGATCCCCTGCCGCTATTGCGCGGGGTGCACTGGGTCGGGATTACATGTCGGTATAGTCGTAGGAGCCGTTGCTCCATTCGTAGAAGACATAGCCCGGCGCGGAGACATCGCCCTTGTCGTCGAAGCCGATATCCCCAAGCACGGTCTGGAAGCTACCGCCACGCAGCACGGCGATCAGTTCGTCGAGATCGGTCGAGCCCGCGGCTTCCGCGGCCTGGGCGAAGACCTGAACGGCGGCGTAGGTGTAGAGCGTATAGCCTTCGGGCTTATAGCCCTGGACCAGAAAGCGCTCGACTACATCGGCCGCATTGGGGTTCTTCGAAGGGTCTGGGCTGAAGGAGAACAGCGTGCCCTCGCCCGCATCCCCCGTGATCGACCAGAACTCCTCGGTGACGAGCGCGTCGCCGGAGACCAGCCGGGCTTCCAGCCCCTGGGCGCGGGCCTGGCGGATGATCAGGCCGGCCTCCGTGTGGTAGCCGCCGAGATAGATGATGTCGATGCCCGCTGCCTTGAGTTTGCTGACCAGCGCCGAATAATCCTTCTCGCCGGCCGTATAGGCTTCGTACATCGCCTCGGTGATGCCGAGCGAGGCAAGCTGCTTGCGGGTCTCGTCGGCCAGGCCTTTGCCATAGGCCGTCTTGTCATGAAGGATGGCGATGTTCTGCCCGCCGAAATGATCCGCCAGGAAGGAGCCGGCCACGGCGCCCTGCTGATCGTCACGGCCGCAGGTGCGGAAGACATTGTCGAAGCCCTGCTCCGTGAGCAGCGGATTTGTCGAGGCCGGCGACATTTGCAGAATGCCTTCCTCGTAATAGGTCTCCGAGGCGGGTATCGACGTGGACGAACAGAAATGCCCCGCCATGAAGACCACGCCCTTGTTGACCATCTGGTTGGCCACGGCGACCGCCTGCTTGGCCTCGCAGCCATCGTCGCCGATCTCGAGCACCAGCTGTTGGCCGAGCACGCCGCCGGCGGCATTGATGTCGGCAACCGCCATCTGGGCGCCGCGCACCATCTGCTCGCCAAAGATGGCGTATTGCCCCGTCACCGGTCCGGCGGTGGCGATGATGATATCGTCGGCCTTGGCAGGCATTGCCACGGCTGCGGCCATGCCGAGCGCGATAAGCGCGCGTTGAACTGAAGTCTTCATCTTTCCTCACCTCTCTCCCATCCGGCAGCAAGATCACGTCTAAAAGATCGCCATTCGAAGGGGCTTTGCCAAGCCCCCTATATTTGCCGATACGTGAACGGCCCCGTCTGGCGGTATATCCAGGGATATTGGCGCACCATCAGACGCACCTTGGCCAGGCGAAATGCGACCAGACCGATGGCGATCAGAACGGTGGTGTCGAGCAAAAAGCCGGAGAGCGACAGCAGCGGGCCGTCGAACAGGCCGTAAATGAGAAAGCGATCGCCGAAACCGAGGCCGAAACAGGCGAAGACCACCTGCCAGGGCGGCCGCCAGGTGATGGCGATGGCGCGCGCCGTCATCAAAGCAGCACCACCGGCGATAACCAGCGTGATGCCGATCCAGACATCGAGCGTGGTGCCGGTCAGCGTCGCCGCATCGCCCCAAATGCCCAAGCTCAGTGCCCTCCCTCGAGATAGGCGGCCTGCACCTCCGCATTGGCCATCAGCTCTTCGCCGGTCCCCTGCAAGACGATCTTGCCATTGGCCATGACGTAGCCGCGATTGGCCAGGCGCAGGGCGTGGAAGGCGTTCTGCTCGACCAGCAGAATGGTCATGCCGCGGCTGCGGTTGATTTCAGCGATGACCTCGAAGATCTGCTTGACGATGAGCGGCGCCAGGCCGAGCGAGGGCTCGTCGAGCAG
>CAZKTK010000430.1:0-3166 GCA_964555535.1 uncultured Rhodospirillaceae bacterium | reverse complement strand
GGTTTCGTGCGCGATGTGCGAAAGATCGTCGCCGAAGTGCCGGAGACGCGCCAGTCCCTGCTTTTCTCGGCCACCATGCCGCGTGAGATCGCGCGCCTGTCGGGCGAATTGCTCAAGGAGCCGGTGCGTATCGAAGTGGCGCCGCAATCCACGCCCATCGAGCGCATCACGCAAAGCGTCTATCACGTCGATGCGCGGGCGAAGAAGGGTCTCTTGACGAAGATCCTCGACGATCCTGCCCTGACGCGGGTCATCGTCTTCGCGCGCACCAAGCACCGTGCCAATCGGGTTGCCGATCAACTGGAGAAAAGCGGCATCGCGGCCGACGCCATTCATGGCAACAAGTCGCAATCCGCGCGCCAGCGGGCGCTGAAGCGGTTTCGCGATGGCAAGGCAAGGGTATTGGTGGCAACCGATATCGCGGCCCGCGGCATCGATGTCGACGAGGTCAGCCACGTCATCAACTTCGAGCTGCCCAACGAGCCGGAAAGCTATGTGCATCGTATCGGGCGCACGGCGCGGGCCGGCGCCGACGGCGCCGCCATATCGCTCTGCGATCCGGCCGAGCGCGGCTACCTCAAGGACATCGAGCGCCTGACCGGTATTCGCCTGACGGTGGTCGGCGATGGCCCGAGCGAACACGCGACCGAGGATCATGCGAAGCCCAGGCCCGCGCAGCGGAACAAGCGCCGCGGTCCCGCCCCGGCCCGGCGCTGCAGGCGCGGCAGCAACCGCCGCCGCGCACCTGCAGCGGCGTAAACACCGCTCTGCTATCATCGCCGCCAAAGTTGGAGGGTGGCGATCAGAGAGTGGTTAGCGGCGGTGGTTTCAATGGTTTTGCCGGCCTCGGCCTTGGCGGCCGAGCCCGGCGAGACGTTCCGCCACTGTGCGGCCTGCCCGGAGATGGTGGTGGTGCCCGCGGGCGAGTTCGTCATGGGCTCGCCGGCCGACGAGCCGGGGCGCAGTGCCATGGAAGATCCAAGGCACAGGGCCCGGATCCACGCGCCGCTCGCCATCGCCCGCTTCGAGGTCACTTTCACCGAATGGGACGCCTGTGTCGCCGACGGCGGTTGTGGCGGTTATCGCCCGGATGATGGCGGCATGGGGCGCGGTACGCGTCCGGTCGTTAATGTCAGCTGGAACGATGCCTATGCCTACCTGGCATGGTTGGGCGCCAAGACCGGCAGGCGCTATCGCCTGCTGAGCGAGACCGAATGGGAATATGCGGCGCGCGCCGGCACCGCCGGGCCGCGCTATTGGGAGGGGGATGCCTGCGATCATGCCAATACGGCAGCGGGTTGCGGCGAGGGCCGAGCGGGCACGGTTCCGGTCGGCTCCTACGCGCCCAATCCCTTCGGGCTGCACGACATGATCGGCAATGTTTCCGAATGGGTGCAGGACTGTTGGTTCACAGGCTATGAAGGCCTGTCCGCCGACGGCCTGCCGCGCTCGCAATCCCGCGGCGGCAACCCTATCGAGCCGACCGCGCATCTCTCCCACGGCGACTGCACGAAGCGTGGCCATCGCGGTGGCGCCTGGCACAGCGCGCCTGCCGAAGCCCGCTCGGCAAGTCGCGCCGGCGAGGCACGGAACCTGCGCAGCGACACGATCGGCTTCCGAGTCGCCACCGCGGCCCCGTAAGTCGCTGCCTCTCGGGGCAACACAAAGGGCCGGCCGTATAGCTGTAAAAAGCCAAGCGCCACTCGTTAAAGTTCGGTGACAGTCACCGAACTTTAAATGGTAAATCCAGTATAAATACTCGTTAAAATTAAGTGACTGTCACCGAATTCAGCGGCAGCCGGGCTATTCCTGCGACCGCTGCGCCCTAGAGCGTCGCCAAGAATTCGAGCAGCGCCGCGTTGACCTCGTCGGGTGCTTCCTGCTGCACCCAGTGGCCGGCGCCATCGATGATGCGGACAAGACGCATGTCGTCGCAAAGCTCGTCGACATTGGCGTATCCGTCGTGATTGCGCACGAAGCGCCGCACCACGTCGTGCTCGCCGGCGATAAAGGCGCTTGGCTGGCGGATGCGCGCCGCGCCCATCTCCGGCAAATCGGCGAAATCGCGGTCCTGGTTGCGGTAGCGGTTGAGCGGCCCGCGGAAGCCGCTGGCCTCGAAATTCTCGACGAAATAGTCGAGGTCGTGCTCGGTCATCCAGGCCGGGAAGGGATCCGGATCGACCAACGGGCCAAGCATGGTGCCGTCGGCTTCGCGCTCGGTCCATTTGTCCGCTGCAACCGCTTCGCCTGAGCCCGAATAGTAGATCTTGCGCAGTGCCGTGCGCACGTCGGCCTCGAATTCCGCCTCGGCCACGCCCTCTTCCTGAAAGTAGAGCTGGTAGAAGAACTTGTCTTTGTAAAGGCGTCGCCACAATTCGATCTGCGACACGTCGCCGCGCCTGCGATAGGGCACGCTGAGGCAGGCGATGGCTGCGACACGCTCGGGGTGCAGGGCGGCGGTGTTCCAGCAGATCGGTGCCCCCCAATCGTGGCCCACCAGGATGGCTTTGTCCTCGCCCAGGCGGTCGATCAGGCCGACCACATCGGCCATCATATGCGCCATGTCGTAGGACTCGACGCGCGGCGGCTTGGTGCTGCCGCCATAGCCGCGCATGTCGGGCACGGCCACCCGATAGCCGGCTTCCACGAGCGGCCTGATCTGGTGCCGCCAGGAGTACCAGAGCTCGGGCCAGCCATGCACCAGGATGACAAGCGGGCCATCGCCTTCGAGCGCCACGCGCAGGTGGATGCCGTTGGTGGCAAGGGTGCGGAATTCGAAATCGTCCTGCATCAGCCGTTCCCCTTCCAAAGATCCCGGGCAATGACGATGTTTTGGATCTCGGTCGTGCCGTCGATGTACTGGGCCATCTTGGCGCCGGCCAGATGGCGCGGCAAGGCCGTGTCGTGGCGGAGGCCGTCGGCGCCGAGCGCCTGCATGCATTGGCTGAGGCCGTCGAGCGCGGCGCGGGTGGCGAATTTCTTGGCATGGGCCGCGGCGATGGTTGCGTTATCGCCGCGGTCGAGGGCGGCAGCGGCATCGTAAGCCATGAGGCGCGCGGCGTGGGCATCGGTGGCAACATCCGCGAGCTGCCACTGCAGGCCTTGGAAGTCGGCGAGCTTCTTGCCAAAGGCGCTCTTTGCGGCCGTCGCGCCGACGGCGATGTCG
>CAZKTK010000429.1:0-3173 GCA_964555535.1 uncultured Rhodospirillaceae bacterium | reverse complement strand
TCGGAGAAGGCGAGTTGCACGTTCTCCATATCGAAGAGGCGCTGATACTGCTTGATCAGGGCATTCTTGGGCCGTGTCAGGATCTTGACCAGCGCGTCCTCGTCGAGATCCTCGAGGGTCGCGATGACCGGCAGTCGGCCCACGAACTCGGGGATCAGCCCGAATTTCAACAGATCCTCCGGCTCGATACGCCGCAGAATCTCGCCGGTCTTGGCTTCCTCTTGAGCGCGCACATCGGCGCCGAAGCCGATGGAAGTGCCACGACCGCGCTGGGAAATGATCTTGTCCAGGCCCGAGAAGGCACCGCCACAGATGAACAGGATGTTCGTGGTGTCGACCTGCAGGAACTCCTGCTGCGGGTGTTTGCGCCCGCCCTGGGGCGGCACGCTCGCAACGGTCCCTTCCATGATCTTGAGCAGGGCCTGCTGCACCCCCTCGCCCGAAACATCGCGGGTGATCGAGGGATTGTCCGACTTGCGGCTGATCTTGTCGATCTCGTCGATATAGACGATGCCGCGCTGCGCGCGCTCGACGTTGTAGTCGGCGGACTGCAGCAGCTTGAGAATGATGTTCTCGACATCCTCGCCGACATAGCCGGCTTCGGTCAGCGTCGTCGCATCGGCCATAGTGAAGGGCACATCGAGGATGCGCGCAAGGGTCTGCGCCAGCAGGGTCTTGCCGCAACCAGTCGGGCCGATCAGCAGAATGTTGGATTTCGCCAGCTCGACATCGTTGTTCTTCGCGCCGTGGGCCAAGCGCTTGTAGTGGTTATGCACAGCCACCGAGAGCACGCGCTTGGCATGGTCCTGGCCGATCACGTAATCGTCCAGGATGGTGCAGATATCGATGGGCGTCGGCACGCCGTCACGCGTCTTGACGAGGTTGTTCTTGTGCTCCTCGCGGATGATGTCCATGCACAGCTCGACGCATTCATCGCAGATAAACACGGTCGGGCCCGCAATGAGCTTGCGCACCTCATGCTGGCTCTTGCCGCAGAAAGAGCAGTAGAGCGTGTTCTTCGATTCGGCGCCAGTCGGCTTGTTCATATTGATCCCAACGCTAGTCGCGTGTGCGTAATGTCAATGTTAGACACCGCATCCTCGCGACTACAACAATAGACTTAGTGCGCCGTAGCGCAAATGCGAAATCGTGCTGGCGCGGTTGCGCTTAAGCCACACCTCAGCTTGCGGCATCCTCATCCACAGGCGCGGGACGGCTGGTGACGACCTCGTCGATCAGCCCGAATTCCTTCGCCGCCTCGGGCATGAGAAAACGGTCGCGCTCCATCGAATCCTCGATGTCGGAGAGCTTTTGCCCCGTGTGTTGCACGTAAATCTCGTTCAGCCGGCTGCGCAGGGCCAGGATTTCCTTGGCGTGGATCTCGATATCCGTCGCCTGCCCCTGAAAGCCACCGGACGGCTGGTGAATCATGATCCGGGCATTCGGCAGCGAATAGCGCATGCCCGGTGTTCCCGCGGCCAGCAACAACGATCCCATGGACGCCGCCTGGCCGATACAGAGCGTCGAGACCGCCGGGCGGATGTATTGCATGGTGTCGTAGATCGCCAGGCCCGAGGTGACGATACCGCCGGGCGAATTGATGTAGAAGGCGATATCCTTGGTCGGATTCTCCGACTCGAGATATAGCAGCTGGGCGGTGATCAGGGACGCGACGTGATCGTCCACGCCCCCGGTGAGGAAAATGATGCGCTCCTTGAGCAGGCGCGAATAGATATCGTAGGCGCGTTCGCCACGATTGGTCTGCTCCACCACCATGGGCACGAGAGCGTTCATGGTGGTCTCGATCGGGTCTCTCATAGCCTCTACTCCGCCTTCGCGTCCTCAGGATCGGCGAACAGCTCTTCGGCCGTCGCCTCCTTGTCCTCTACCTTGGCCATCTCGATGATGAAGTCGATCACCTTGTCCTCATAGATCGGCGCCTGCAACTCAGTCATGGCCTGGGGGTTGTTGCGGAAGTAGTCGAATATCTGCTGCTCCTGGCCTGGATAGCGCCGCGCCTGGTCCATGACCGCACGATTGAGCTCTTCCTGGGGCACGACGATCTCGTTGCGTTGGCCGATTTCCGAGAGCAGCAGGCCAAGACGGATGCGACGTTCCGCGATGCGGCGGTAGTCCTTGCGCGCCTCCTCTTCCGTCTCGTCCATGTCGTCCCAGGTCTTGTTTTCATGCTCCATGTCATGAGTGATCTGGTGCCAGATGGATTCGAATTCCCGATCCAGCATGCCCGGCGGCACTTCGAAATCGTGCTCCTCGGCCAGCTTGTCGAGAATGTCGCGCTTCAGGCGCGTGCGTGATGCCGCGGTGTAATCGCGTTCGATTTGGTCGCGCACGGCAGCCTGCAGGGCCGCCAGGTCGCCAAGGCCCATGCGCTCGGCTAGCGCGTCGTCGACCGCGGTTTCCTTGCGTTCGAGAAGCTGATGGACCTTGACCTCGAATACAGCTTCCTTGCCCGCGACAGCCTCGCCTGGATAGTCCTCGGGGAAGGTCACCTTGACATCGACATCGTCGCCTGCCTTGGCGCCGATCAGTTGCTCTTCGAAGCCCGGAATGAGCGAATTTGAGCCGAGCTCGAGCTGGAAATCCTCTGCGCCGCCGCCTTCGAAGGCCTCGCCATCGATACGGCCGACGAAATCGATACGCACAGCATCGCCTTCCGCTGCTTCGCGCTCATCCTCCACGACCTCGAAGTCCTTCTGCTCGTCGGCAATTTTCTGCACCGCCTCTTCGACGGTGTCATCGGTTACCTCGGCCTTGAGCCGCGTGACCTCCATGCCCTTCAAGTCGCCGGGCTCGATATCGGGCAGAGTCTCCAGCGACAGGGTGTATTCGAGATCCGATCCGTTCTTGAAATCGGCCACGTCCACATCAGGCTGCATGGCGGGACGCACGCCGTGGTCCATCATCGCCTGTTGCGACGAGGTGTTGACGGCCTCCGACAACACCTCGTCCATCACCGCCTTCTCGAAGCGCTTGCGCAGCAAGGCCAATGGCGCCTTGCCGGGGCGAAAGCCCTTGATTTCTGCGGTTTCCTGGATGGTGGAGAGCTTTTCAACGATTTGCGCTTCGATCTCGTCCGCGGGCACGACCACCTTGTATTCGCGCTTGAGACCTTCCGAGAGTGTTTCCGTTACCTGCATGACGAACTCTGTTGT
>CAZKTK010000428.1:0-3176 GCA_964555535.1 uncultured Rhodospirillaceae bacterium | reverse complement strand
GCGCCACGTCGTGGCGGTCGATTTCGGCGCCAAGCACAATATCCTGCGCTGCCTGGCCAGCACCGGCTGCCGGGTGACAGTCGTGCCGGCAAGCACGAGTGCCGAGGACATCCTCGCCCATAAGCCCGACGGCATCTTCCTGTCCAACGGGCCTGGCGACCCGGCCGCGACCGGAGCCTATGCGGTGCCCGTGATTCGCGCATTGTTGGAGACGGGCATACCCATGTTCGGGATTTGCCTTGGCCACCAGATGCTAGCATTGGCACTCGGCGCGCGCACCCGCAAGATGCAACAGGGCCATCGCGGTGCCAACCATCCGGTCAAGGACCTGGCCACGGGCAAGGTCGAGATCACCAGCCAGAATCATGGCTTCGTGGTTGAGGCGGAGAGCCTGCCGGAAGGGGTGGAGCAAACCCACGTCTCGCTGTTCGACGGTACCCTGGAGGGATTGCGCCTGACCGACAAGCCGGTGTTCAGCGTG
Source organism: uncultured Rhodospirillaceae bacterium (assembly GCA_964555535.1). Taxonomy (GTDB): domain Bacteria; phylum Pseudomonadota; class Alphaproteobacteria; order UBA7887; family UBA7887; genus UBA7887. Next base: position 2,695 of record CAZKTK010000428.1, on the reverse strand, counting down.
CAGCACCATCCCGAGGCATCGCCCGGCCCGCGCGACAGTCACTACCTTTTCGATCGGTTTGTGAGCGCCATCACGGGCTCTTGATACGCCGCCATCGGACGGGTGACCCGCGTCACAGCAGCCCCCTGTCATCGTGGTACAATTCTTCCATCATCAACGTTCGCCCTGGTGGAAGACATGGAACGGGACAGGATCTGGTCGGGAGATCGATCGAGCCAAGGAGCCGAGACAAAGGTTGATGCCCAGACCGAGCATACCGCATCGCTGACAGACGAAGCGCTTCTGGCGCGCATAGCCAAGGCCGAGGCAGAGCGGGACGATGCCCTGCGCGAAGCCGAGCGCATGCGCCGCTCGGTGGAGGTGATGCGCAAGACCCTCGACGAAGCCCGAGCCGAATCCGAATCCGAAATCGGCCGCTTGCGCCAAGCCCTCGCCATCACCCGCAAGTCCATGGAAGACGAGCGCGACCTGGCGCAGCGCGAACGCAAGACCCTGGTGGATAATCTCAACGCGCAGCAGGAACTGCTCGAGGCGGCACGCGAGAAAGCCAACAGCCGCGGCGGTCTCCTTGGTGGCCTCTTCGGTGGCGGCAACAAGCGTATGGCGCTGGCCTAGAGCATTTTTGCAAGAGCATTCGCGCCGGGTGCGTACCAGTAGGCGCCGCTGACCGGTTTTGAAAAATCGGTAAGGCGATCGCGCACGCCATCCCCCGCCACGCCGAACATGCGTGCCAACATCAGGCGAAAACGCGTCGCATCCGAAGCGAAGGCGAGCACGAAGAGGCCATGCTCGCTTAGCGAGCCATAGGGAAAGCTGCGGCGGTATATGCGCTGCGGCTCGCCGTCCACGGCCACATCCGTCCGGCTGACATGGGAATCGGCGGGCATGGCATCTCCGGTCAGCTCGACACTGTCGGCCTTGGTCCGACCGATCACTTCCTCCTGCGCCGATATCGGCAACGCCTCGAAAGCCGGAAGATCGTGCACCCATTTCTGAGTCAGCACATGGGCTCCGCCATCGGTATCGAGCGCGGTCTGTCTTGCGAGCGCCCCTGTGGGATTGGCGGTGCCGTCTATGAAACCGGTGAGATCACGGGAATCGTGATAGCGAAATCCTGTGCATTCCAAAGCCAGGGTGGCGACGGGAGCCAGCGCCCCAGCAGCGGCGCGCGCGGCATCAAACAAAGTATCCCGCTCCGATGCCTGCAACCACACGAGCACATCGCCCTGGGTCGCCGGCGCCACTTTTCCGTCGCTCCCCTCGATCGCTTCGAACGGCACCAGCCCTTCGACCGACTGCCCGCTCAAGCGCCTGTGCAATACCGGCTCAAGGGCCAGAACACAGCCATCCAACGCAAGATTCGATAGGGCAGCGCGAACCGCATCGTCCTCTACATTCTGGCTGAGCAAGAACTCGAGAGCGACCTGATGCGATTGCCCGGCCGCAAATATCCCGTATTGCGGCACCGCGCTCATGGCAGCAGGACGCGACAGCCGTCGGCAACGATGGCCTGGCCGGAGATGAAGGAAGAGCGCTCGCTGAGCAGGAACGCGACCGCCTCGGCAATCTCGTCGGGAGTGCCCGTGCGGCCCATGGGCGTGTCCTGCATCATGTGGGCGCGCATCTCGGGGCTCATATCGACCGTCATATCAGTATCGACGAGACCAGGTGCGACAGTGTTGATGCGCACCGTCGGCGCCAGGCCCGGAGCGAAGTTGCGCACCATCGCCACCACCGCGGCCTTGGACGTCGCGTAGGAGATCAGGCGCGGCCGCGGCGCCAGCCCGGCGATGGAGGCGACACAGACGATGCGCCCGAAGCCGCGCTCCAGCATGCCGTCCTTTACTGCCATGACCGAGAGGAAAACACCGTCAAGATTGGTCGCCATCAGGCGGCGCCACTGCGCGAAATCGATCTGAGTATGATCGCCGACATCGGCGACGCCCGCATTGGCCGCCAGCAGGTCGACCGGCCCCAGCCCCGACTCGACCTCGGCGACCATGGCGCCGACGGCTGCCTCGTCCGAGACGTCGGCACGAACCACGATGGCCTTGCGGCCTTCCGCCTCGACCAGGCCCGCGGTCTCGCGCGCACCCGCCTCGTTACCGACATAGTTGACCGCCACATTGGCCCCGCCGCGTGCCAGATGCACGCAGATCGCCCTGCCAATACCGCGCGAGCCACCTGTTACCAGCGCCGTACGCCCCGAAAATTCCCCATCCGTCATCGCTCGCTCCTAGCCGTAGATCCGTTGATAGGCGCAACTTGACCGATGACGCCCCGGTCGGCAAGTTGAGCAGGCATGATCCGCATCGTCATCATCCTGCTTATCCTGACCTGGTCGGGCGGGGCTTTGGCCCAGTCCCCGGCCCTGCGCGACCTCCATGCAGAGGTGCAGCGTCTGTTCCAGGCCGGATATTACGAGCAAGCGCTGCCCCATGCGGAAGAAGCGGCCGAGATGTCTGCAGCGGAGTTCGGGGCCGCGCATCCGACCACCGCGGCGCTGCTTTTCAATCTCGCCGAAGTGCGTCGCTTCAGCGGGCATCTGGATGCCGCTCTGGCAAGCTACGGCGAAGCCTTGGCTATACAGGAGGGTGCCCTCGTTCCTGATGATCTCAGCACCGCGCAGACCTTGAGTGCGCTGGCGACGACACACGATCTGCAAGGCGCGATCGACACCGCGGCACCGCTTCAC
>CAZKTK010000427.1:0-3189 GCA_964555535.1 uncultured Rhodospirillaceae bacterium | reverse complement strand
CACACTATTTCACAGCCGCAGGCTATGACCTCGATTGATCGAAAAATGCTCTAGCGGCACCGAGAGGTCGAAGAACAAAACCGCTCCCGCTATGAATGCTGCGAGCAGACAAAGCATCAGAGTATTTGCGCGTGCAAAGAGGTGTACGCTTACGGCTTGGCGTTTGCTTCCATCTGATGCCCTTCCCGGAGAGGCTATCATGCGTGGCTTTTCAACTACCCGAGACCGCAAATAGCACCACACGGCGGCGACCGTAGGCGAGATTTTTTGACTGTGACTTAACCTGGTATAATTTCCAACAGCTTACGGCGCATTTTTGCTGCACCTTTGCCGGCACTACTTGCCTGCTAGTTCTCTTGAATGTTGTCGTTTCCTGTATCCAGGCTTTCCTCTACCCGTTCACAGATATGGTGATAGATGAAGGTGTGCAGTTCCTGGATGCGCGCGGTATCGGTGGATGGCACGGCGATAAGAATGTCCGCGGCCTCGCCCACACGCCCGCCGCCGGCACCGGTAAGCGCAACTCCTGTCATACCCATCTCGCGGCCCTTGGCCAGAGCCCGCAAGACGTTCTCCGAGTTGCCGCTGGTGCTGATACCCCAGACCACGCCGCCGGCTTCGCCCAGAGCCTCGACCTGCCGGGCGAATAGGTCGTCATAGGCGTAGTCGTTGCTCCAGGCGGTGGTCACGGCGGCGTCAGTGCCGAGTGCGATGGCTTTCAGCCCGGGACGCTCGCGGCGGAAGCGACCCACAAGTTCCCCGGCAATGTGCATGGCATCGGCGGCCGAACCGCCATTGCCGCATATCAGCAGCGCCTTGCGTGCCGCGAGAGCGTTGGTTATGCGGTCGATGGCCTCGGCTACCGGCGCGGCCAATCCCGCAGCGCGGGCTTCCTCGACGAGGCGAGCCCCGTCGGCGAGATAGTCGTCAATGGTCATCCGCTCTTCCTAACCATTGGCGCGCGCCGCGCCAAGCCCGCCCAGGACCGCCAGGCCGATCAGGCCGAACGGCGTAACCACCAGATAGATGATGCCCTGAAACAGGAGCACCAGCGCCAGTGCCTCGCTTTGGGCGATGGCGAAGGGGCCGAGCACGCTGACGGCAACGAATTGAAAGACCCCGACATAGCCGGGCGTCGAGGGGGCGACGCTGGAAAGCGCCAGGGCCACCACCAGCAGCAGGGCGAGTTCCGGTGTCATGCCGGTAAGCCCGAGGGCACCGGCGATCACCAGGATCGATGTCGTGTCCATGGCCCAGACCGCCAGACTCAGCAGCCCGAAGGCGGTGGCCGTGCCATGGTTCTGGATGGCCCGCGAGCCCGTGAAGAATTCGTGCCATATGTGCACCAGGGCGGCACGCAGGCTTTCGCGCACGGGCAGTCGCGCCGACATGCGCTCGATCCAGCCGGCAAGCCGCGGCGCCGCGAGCAGGATGACGAGCGCGGCGGCAGCACCGATCGACAGCACGCCGGCAGCCGAGGCAATCCAGCCCGGCGTTTGCGGGATCCAGGCGATGACGCCGCCGGCGAGGGCGACCACGACGATCGTATCGAGCACACGTTCGGTAATGGTGGTGCCGAAAACGAAACTGCGGGTGATCCCCAGGTGCCGGCCCAGCAGAACCGAGCGCAGCGCGTCGCCGGCGCGCGCCGGCAGATAGGCATTGCCGACATAGCCCGCCATGGTGGCCCAGAACATTGTCAGGTAGGGGGGCTGCGTTGTTCCCCGCAGCAACAGCCGCCAGCGGAGGGCGCGGACAGCGGTCGCGGACAGCATGATCAACCACGCCAGCAGGACCATCTCCGCGCGGGCGCCGCTCAGCAGCGCGCCGAGCTCCGACCAGTCCACGCCGCGGAACGCCATGTACAAGAGCAATCCGGCGAGCGCCACGACGAAGACGCGCATGGCGATGCGTCGCGCCGAGACGCGGGTCGTTTTCGCATCATCGGTCTCTGTTTGGTCGGTTTCGTCCTGCACGCTCTATCCTCGATTGCGGTCCAAGGCTACAAAGGTGCCGGCGCGCGGCGGTCCTGGCAAGGCCGTTGCCATTTCCTGCCGCCACGACCTGCAACATTCGCATGCGAGCTGCCTCTTGCCGGAAAATCATGACTGGATCGCGCAACACCGGAAAGCCTGGGCCGCCAAGGCCGGGCTGCGCGGATATTACCGCCAGGAGATCTATGCGCGCTTGCGCCGGGCCCTGCATTCGGGGTCTACCCTGGAGATCGGCGCCGGCCCCGGCCTGCTTGCCGCCGAGGAGCCTCGTCTGCCGGGCCTGGTGAGCAGCGACATCTCGGCCGGACCCGAGACGGAGGTGGTTTGCGACGCGCACGCCTTGCCGTTTGCCGATGGCAACATGGCGAATATCGTTGCCGTCGATACCCTGCACCACCTGGCGCGGCCCGGCGCCATTCTGGCCGAGGTCTCGCGGGTGCTGCGGCCCGGCGGGCGGCTGGTGCTGGTGGAACCGTGGACCAGCCCGCTCGGTTGGTTGGTCTACCGCTATCTGCATCACGAGAATTGCAAGCATGTGCCGGATCCCTGGAACTGGGCCGCCCCGGCGGGCAAGGATCCGATGGTGGGCAATGCGGTTATCCCCAAGGCCATTCTGGTCGATCAGGCGGAGGCCATGGCCGGATTCGCCCCCGATCTCTCGCTCTCGACGGTGGAGCCGTTCGGCGGCCCGTCCTTCATGATGACCGGCGGTTTCCGCTCCTGGGGTCTACCCTGGCCGGCCATCCGCCGGGTCGTCTCGCTCGAGTCGCGCTTGCCCGCAAGGCTCATGCGATTGCTGGCGCTGCGCGCCCTGCTCGTGCTCGACAAGGCCGGCTGAGCCAGCGCGAGCTTTACGCGCGCTGCCGTCGCGTCTATTACAGGCGCCAGAGTCCACGCATACAGCAATATCAGGCGATTTGGGAGCAGGCGGTCATGGCAGGCAATGGCAAGAAACTACGCTCGGAAGGTTGGTTCGGCGGGCGCGACATGCATGGCTTTATCCATCGCTCATGGATGAAGAACCAGGGCTTCGCGGCTGAGAATTTCGAGGGCAGGCCGGTCATCGGCATTGCCAACTCGGCCTCCGAGGTGACCCCCTGCAATGCCCATCTCGGCAAAGTGGCGGAAGCGGTCAAGCGTGGCGTCTGGAAGGCCGGCGGCTTCCCGCTCGAATTCCCCACCATGTCGCTCGGCG
>CAZKTK010000426.1:0-3191 GCA_964555535.1 uncultured Rhodospirillaceae bacterium | reverse complement strand
GCGTTGGTGTGGGGATAGAAGGCCCAGTCCTGATGCCAGTCGACGGGCGCGCCGAACTCGGCGCTCTTGAAGTTGAGCTTGGTGCCCTGAAAACGAACATCCGGGCCCACCAGCTGGGCGACGATGTCCGAAATCAGGGGGTTGCGCAGCAGCGCATCGATGGCACCGCAATGCAGATGCGGCTGCTTGATGCGGCGCACGCGCGGCTCTGCCGGCGTATGGCTGTCTTCGAGATCGAACACCGCATCGCTGTCGCTGCGCTCGCGCGCGCCCTCGAGCAGCCCGGAGAGTTCGCGCTCGATATCGCCCAGCAAGGCGTCGGGTATCAGGGATTCGACGACCAGAAAGCCCTGGTCATGATAGGCGTCGACCTCCTGCTCGCTGAGCAGTCTCTGCGTCATGGCATCCTCCGGATGAAAGCTGCGGCGGACAGTATCAACTCCGATACCGCACGGCAAACCGGTTCCAAAGCCGCCCCGCAGGCTCTACTCTTTGCCCCGGAAACGAGACATGGGGGCGAGACAATGGCGGCACACGGATCACGCAAGGTCGTGCTCGCGGCGATGATCGGCAACGGTCTGATCGCAATCACCAAGTTCGGCGCCGCCGCCTATACGGGCAGTTCCGCCATGCTCAGCGAGGCCATCCATTCGGTGGTCGACACGACCAACCAGGTCCTGCTGCTGCACGGCCTCAAGCGTTCGACCAAGGCTGCCGACGCCAAGCATCCCTTCGGCTACGGCCGCGAGATCTACTTCTATGCCTTCGTGGTGGCAGTGATGATCTTCGGCGTCGGCGCCGGTGTCTCGCTCTATGAAGGGATCGAGAAGGTCCGCCACCCCCATGCTGCGACGGACATTTTCATCAATTACATCGTGCTCGGCCTGGCGCTGATCTTCGAGACATACGCCTGGGTGATAGCGTTCCGCGAATTCCGCAAGAGCAAGGGCAGCCTCGGCTGGTTCGAGGCCGTGCGCCTAAGCAAGGATCCGGCCGTCTTCACCGTCCTTTTCGAGGATACCGCCGCCGTTCTCGGCCTGCTCACGGCGGGCATCGGCATCTACCTGGCAGATACCCTGCAGATGCCCGTGCTCGACGGCGTGGCATCGATCGTCATCGGCCTCATCCTTGCCGCCACCGCGGCCTTCCTTGCCTATGAATGCAAGGGCCTGCTCACCGGCGAAGCAAGCCTGCCGGAAGTCGTGGACTCCATCCGCGAGCTGGCAGCCGCCGAAGCGCATATCGAGAGCGTCAACGAGCTCCTGACCATGCATATGGGCCCGAGCGACGTGCTGCTGACCATGAGTGTCGATGTGCCGAACAACCTGCCCGCGGGAGAGGTGGAACGCCTCGTCTCGCGCCTGGAAGGCGCCATAAAGGAACGCCACGACGATATCACTCGCATCTTCATCGAGGTGCAGGAAGGCGTTGAGGCGCAGGGGCTCGGCGGCGAAGGCGGGGAGCCGGCATGACGAGCGGCGACGATGGCCTCGTTTGCGCCTTCGTGCTCGATGGCAAGGGCAGCGGCCGCGCCCTGGACTGGGAGGGCATTCGCGCCTGGCAGCCCGCAGACGGTGTCCTCTGGGTGCACCTCGACCGGGAGGGCGCGGACGCCCAGGATTGGCTGCGCAACGAGACAGGCATCGATCCGGTCTCCTGTCAGACGCTTCTGACGGCCGAGGTGCGACCGCGCCTGTTGCGGCTGGGGGATGCCGCGCTTCTGCTGTTGCGTGGCGTCAATCTCAATCCCGGCGCCAATCCGGAAGACATGGTAGGCCTGCGCATCTGGGCGGAAGAGACGCGCGTCATCACCCTGCGCCATCGCCAGGTGACGGCCGTCAGCGATCTGCGCCTTGCCTTGGCCGACGGTGCCGGGCCACGCGATGTGGGTGAGTTCGTCGCCGCTCTGGCGGATCGCATGATCGAGCGCATGGCACCGGTCCTAGACGACATCGAGGATTCCATCGATGGGGTGGAGGATGCGGTGCTGAGCGAATGGAACCCGGAGCTGCGCCACCGACTCAACGACCTGCGGCGGACAGCGATCTCGCTCCGCCGCTATCTGGCACCCCAGCGCGACGTTGCACAACGCCTACCATTCGACCTCCCCGACTGGGTCGATGACGTCTCTCGCGCGCGCCTGCGCGAGACCGGCGACCGGCTACTGCGCTACGTCGAAGACCTGGACGCGGCGCGTGAAAGGGCCCAGGTGACCCAGGACGAGCTTGCCAGCGCACAGGCCGAGCAGACCAACAAGCACACCTATCATCTGACCGTCATCGCCGCCCTCTTCCTGCCGCCGAGCTTTATCGCCGGCCTCTTGGGCATGAATGTCGGCGGCATGCCGGGACAGAGCGCACCCTGGGCCTTCGTCTTTACGCTGGTCGCCATGGCGCTGATGGGCGCGGTAGAGCTCTGGCTGCTGCGCCGCCTGAAATGGATCTGAGGGCCGTCGTCTTCGCGCTCGCCGTGGCGGCGCTGCCGGCCGCAGCGGAAGAGCGTTTGGGAACGCTCACCGTGATGATCGAAAACGATCGCGTCGCCAATACGGACCGCCATTACACCCACGGCACGCGCATCGCCTGGATTTCGCCTGCCGGCGATACGCCGGGCTGGGGTGATTCCCTGATCGAGGCGGTACCATTGTTCGATGCCAGCGGCGAACGCCGCATCGGCTATGGTGCGGGCCAGCTCATCTTCACGCCGGACGATATTGGACGCAGCAGTCTCGACACCTCGGACAGGCCTTATGCGGGCTGGCTCTACGGCACCGTATCGCTGCACACCAGCGGCGAGACGCGCCGGGATAGTATCGAGCTGGCCCTGGGCCTGGTCGGTCCCGGCGCCGGGGCTGAGCAGGTGCAGACCATCGTGCACGAGATCATCGGCTCCACACGCCCCATGGGCTGGCGCCACCAGGTCGGCAACGAGCCCGGCATCGCCCTGACCTTCGAGCGCCAATGGCGCCTGCGCAAGCCCCTGCCGCTCGGCGGTTTCGGCCTAGACATCATTCCGACCATGGGCGCCAGTCTCGGCAATGTCCGGACCATGGCGGCAGCCGGGGCCACCGTTCGCTTCGGACAGAACCTGCCGCGCGACTTCGGCCCACCGCGCATCCGCCCGAGCCTGCCCGGCTCGCAAGCCTTCGACAGCGACCACGGCTGGGGCTGGTATGCCTTTGCCGGCGCCGA
>CAZKTK010000425.1:0-3198 GCA_964555535.1 uncultured Rhodospirillaceae bacterium | reverse complement strand
TAGACCACCTCAACGGCATGTACGCCTTCGCGATCTGGAACATCCGTGATCGCGATCTGTTCCTGGCGCGCGACCGCCTGGGCATCAAGCCGCTCTATTATACGGAGCTCGACGGCGAAGTGGCCTTCGCCTCGGAACCGAAGGCATTGCTGGATCTGATGCCCGACGGAGCGCGGCCGGACTGGGCGTCCTTGGGGCGTTTCTTTTCGCTCGGCTATTTCGCCCTTGACGACTGCGCCTTCGAGGGTATCAGCCGCTTTCCCGCCGGCCACTTCGCCTGGTTGAAAGGCGGCAACATCGAATTCACGCGATTTTGGCGTCCAGCCTACGGCATGGGCGAGGCCGCGCCAATTCAAGAGATTGTCCCGCGCGTCGCGGAGATCGTGTCCGACACGCTGAAGATCGAAATGGAAAGCGACGAACCGGTCGGCGTGTTTCTCAGCGGCGGCCTCGATTCCTCCCTCGTCGCGCTTTACGCGCAGCGCCACAGCCAGGGCCGCATGCCATCTTTCAGCCTCGGATTTGAGGAGACCACGCACGACGAGAGCGACACTGCCCGAGACATCGCCGAATGTTTCGGTCTCGAGCACCATGCCTTCCGCATGAGCCAACAGGCCTTGACCGATTCGCTCTTCGAGGTAGCGGCCGTGATGGACGAGCCATTCGGAGATTCCACGGTGCTGCCGCTTCTCATCCTTTCGCAATATGCGCGCCAAGAGGTGAAGGTCGTCTTGTCGGGATGGGGTGGTGACGAGCTCTTCGCCGGATACCCGACATACAAGGCGCATGCGATTGCCGCACGCTACAGGCACCTGCCGGCACTCCTCACCCGTCAGGTGATCCCCGCCGTCGTCAATCGGCTGCCGGTATCCGACAAGTACATGAGCTTCGAGTTCAAGGCCAAGCGCTTTGTAAAGGGGGTCGAACTGTCGCCCGAAGCCCAGCACTTCATTTGGATGGGTTACATGGAAGATGCATGGAAAGCAGATATCTTCCAGCCCGAGGTTGCCCGGCAGATGGGCGCCACCGCGATCGAGAAGCTGGGGCCTGTCATTGATGCCCTCGAAGAGCCGGATATCGTCAGCCGGATAATGCATCTCGACGCTCTCACGTTTCTGGAGGGCAACGGGCTTTTCCAGGCCGACCGCATGACCATGGCCACCTCGTTGGAAGCCCGCGTCCCGTTGCTCAATAATGACCTGATCGATTTCGTATCGGGCCTGCCCACATCAGTAAAAATGGCCGGCGGAACCCTGAAAGCCGTGCTGAAGGAGCTCCTCCGCCCCCACCTGCCCAAGGCGATCATAGACCTCCGAAAAAAGGGCTTCGGGCCGCCATCGGCGAACTGGCTGCGCACCGTCCTGCGGCCGACATTCGAGACCGTATTTTCCCATGACCGCGTGGCCGCCCAAGGCATCTTCAAGCCGGAAGCCATCGCAAGGCTGACGCACGAGCACATGACGCGCAAACGCGACCACGGCCGCCTGTTGTGGTTAATGTTGAGTTTCCAGCTGTGGTATGATCATTTTATTGCCGCGAAAGCATAATCGCCGGCTGGGAAACTTGGTGAGCTGGCGTAGAAGGCGACAGCCCAAACAACCTGCAACGCCTGAAATGGAGCAGTGCGAAGCATGACCGATACCTCTGATCGACGTCCGCCAAAGATCGCTCTCGTTTTCCCTTCAAGCGATCAGTGCGTTCAGTCTCTCTTCGTCTACCACAAGAATCACGCCATCGGGCACAAGCCGCCGCAAAGCACGTTGATCCTTGCGACGTACCTCAAGGCGATGGGATTTGATGACGTCACCTGTATCGATGCCCAACTCGAGGGGTACTCGCCGGAGCAGACAGCCGAAGCGGTCGCGGCTCTGGCGCCCGACATAGTCGGCGTCACCGCGTGGACGGATTTCTGGTATCCGACCTGGCGGACCATGAAACTTGTCCGCGAGAAGTTGCCCGACTGCACGATCGTTGCCGGCGGTCCCCATTGCTCGGTATATCCACAGGAGACCGTGGAGCACTCGGAAGCCGATTATGTGGTGGCCGGGGACGGTGAGGACGTGCTCCTGAACATCGTGCGTGCGATAGCCGAGAGCCGCGTGCCCGACGAGCAACCCGGCCTGTGGCGCATGGAGCACGGTGAGGCTCGTGCGCCGCTCGAACATCTGGCGGTGATCGACGACGTGACCAAGGTTCCGCCGCCCGACCGAACGCTGCTGCCACACAAGCGCTACAGCTCGGTACTGACGCCGGCGGACTACGAGACAACCATGATCACCTCACGTGGTTGCCCGTACAAATGCGTCTTCTGCAAGATAGATGTGCAGAAGGTCTATTCCCGAACCGCCGAGCAGGTCGTCGAGGAATTTCGCCAGATCGCCGACCTCGGCATCAAGGACGTCCAAGTCTACGATGATACGTTTACCTGGGGAAAACAGCGGGCGATCGACATTTGCCAAGGCATCATCGATTCCGGCATCAAGGTCAACTGGGCGATCCGCGACAGGGCCAACCGCGTGACGCCGGAGCTGTATACCTTGCTCAAACAGGCAGGGTGCTACCGGGTTCATTTCGGGGTCGAGACGGGATCGCCTCGCATCCTCAAGGAATCAGGCAAGTTCCTCACCATGGAACAGGTCGAGACGGCATTCGAGATCAGTCGCCAGGTTGGCATGTCGGTCATGGGGTATTTCATGTTCGGCTTCCTCGACGAGACGCCGGCGGACGCCCGCATGACCGTCGACTTCGCCAAGAAGCTCAACCCGGATTACCCGGTGTTCGTCGTGCTCATCCCCTATCCGGGCACAACGGTTTACGACAAGGCGCGCGAACTCGGTATCGTCACATCAGATTTTTGGCGAGAGTTCACCATCAATCCGACTCCGGACTACGCCATCCCCGAACTCGTCGAGGATAAAATGTCGCGCGCCGAGCTCATCGAGTGGCGGAACACCGGCATGCGCGAAACGTACTTCACTCCGCGTCGTATCATGCGCGAGCTCAAATCCCTGACCTCGGTCTCGGAATTCAGCCGCAAGACCCGCTTGGGCTTGGCACTCGCAACCGAGGTGTTCGGCAAACGCCGAAATCAGCGGCACTCCGCGCCACTCTCGTCGACGAGCTAGAGCATTTTTCGACCTGATGGTAGGGATTCCCAAAGGGGCTTTGATGTGATTCAAACTCATGGCTGGTGAAGGA
>CAZKTK010000424.1:0-3218 GCA_964555535.1 uncultured Rhodospirillaceae bacterium | reverse complement strand
GAAGCATGATCCAGCCGCCCATGCTCGAGCCCACCAGCAACACCGGCGCGTCGTCGCCAAGCATGTCGATGACCGCCAGGGCGTCGTCGGCCCAGCGCCCGATGGTGCCGTCGGCGAAGTCGCCGGACGATTCCCCGTGGCCGAGATAGTCGAAGCGCACATAGCCCTGGCCGCGCTCGTGGCAGAGGGCCTCCAGAGCCAGTGCCTTGGTGCCGCTCATGTCCGACATGAAGCCGCCGCAGAAGATCACCGTCGGGCCGCTGCCGGGCGTGCGGTGGTAGGCCACGGTTTCGCCGTCGGGGCGGTCGAGGCGTTGGGCTGCAGGATCGGTCATGGCGGTGGCTCCCCATGCGGGCTATCTATGGGGTCAAGGAGACCGCGCGCATGCGCAGAGGTCAAGGGCAGGGGCGATGAGCGAGGCGAGACGTGTGCTGCAGGTGTTGCCGGCGATGGGGGCCGGCGGGGTGCCGCGCGGCACCATCGAGGTGGCTGCCGCGCAAGTCGCGGCCGGCTGGCGGGCGCTGGTTGCCTCGGCCGGCGGGCCCGGCGTCGCCGCACTGGAAGCCGTGGGCGCCGAGCACATCGCCTTGCCCCTTGAGAGCAAGAACCCCTTCGCCATCGCTGCCAATGGCCGCCGCCTGGAAGCCCTGATCCGCCAAAGCGGCATCGACCTGATACATGCCCGCAGCCGGGCGCCGGCCTGGAGTGCCCTGCTGGCGGCGCGAGGCGCGGACATTCCCTTTGTCACGACATTCCATGGGACCTATGGCCACGCGAACGCCGTCAAACGCCGTTACAATAGCGTAATGACCGAGGGCGATCGCGTCATTGCCATATCCGAGCACATCTCGCGGCACATGCAGGCGGTCTATGGCACCCCGGCAGAGCGCATTCGCGTGATTCCCCGGGGCGTGGATCTGGCCGAGTTCGATGCGGCCAAGGTGGCGCCCGAGCGCATCGCCGCCCTGCGCCGGGACTGGGGTGCGGACGAAGCGCCGGTGGTCCTGTTGCCGGGGCGGCTGACGGCGTGGAAGGGCCAGAGCGTGCTGGTCGAGGCCGCGCGCCTGGCGCAAACTCCAATGCGCATCGTGCTCGCCGGCGATGCCCAGGGCCGCGAGCGCTATGTTGCACGGCTGAGGGCGCAGATCTCAGAGGCGGGTCTGGACGATGCGGTGATCATGCCCGGCAATGTGGCCGACATGGCCGCGGCTTGCCGCGCCGCCGATGTGGTGGTTTCCGCCTCGACCGACCCGGAGGCTTTCGGCCGCGTTGCCATCGAGGGCCAGGCCATGGGCCGGCCGGTGATCGCGAGCGCCCATGGCGGCTCGCAGGAATCGGTGGTCGACGGCGAGACCGGCTGGCTGGTACCGCCGGGCGATGCGACGGCGTTGGCCGCCGCGCTCGACCATTGCCTGTCCCTGTCCCGCGATGCCCGCACTGCAATGGGCGACGCCGGAATCGCCCGCGTGCGCGAGCATTTCACCAAGGACACGATGTGCGCCGCAACGCTCGCGGTGTATTCCGAACTCTTGGAGAATAATCGGTGACAGTTACCTATTTCCCACCACCACGCGCGCGCAGCGATGCGTCGGCAATAGGTAACTGTCACCGATTATGTGCCGGGCTGGCCGATGGTTGAGCGCATCCTGGTCATAAAGCTGGGGGCGCTTGGCGACTGGGTGCTGGCGACCGGGCCGTTCGCGGCCATCCGCGCCCACCATCCCGGGGCCGAGATCACGCTGTTGACCGCCCCCGCCTTTGCCGGTTGGGGCGAGGCCTGCGGCTGGTTCGACCGGGTCTGGCGGGATGAGCGCCCTGGCTGGACGCGCCCCGGTGCCTGGCTCGCCATGCGCCGGCGGCTGGCGGATGCGGGTTTCGCGCGGGTCTACGATCTGCAAACGTCCGACCGCTCGAGCCTCTATTTCCGCCTCTTTCCCCGCCGCGCGCGGCCCGAATGGTCGGGTATCGCTGCCGGCTGTTCTCACCCCCACGCGAATCCCGCGCGCGATGCCATGCACACCCTCGACCGCCAGGCCGAACAATTGGCCATGGCCGGCATCACGGTTGTGCCGCCGCCGTCATTGGATTGGCTCGTCGCCGAGATCGCCTTGCCGAAAGCACCCTACGCCCTGCTGGTTCCGGGCGGCGCTCCGCACCGTCCCGCCAAGCGCTGGCCCCATTATGCGGCCCTGGCCAGGACGCTGGCAGCGCGCGGCACCTTGCCTGTGCTGATCGGCGCCGAGGCGGAGCGCGACACCCTTGCCGCCATCGCGGCCGAAGCGCCCTGCGAGAACCTTTGCAGCAAGACCAGCCTCGACCAGCTCGGCCCGCTGGCCCGCGGCGCGGCGCTTGCCGTCGGCAACGACACCGGGCCGATGCACATCATCGCCGCCTGCGGCACGCGCTCCGTGGTCCTTTTCAGCGATGCTTCCGACCCGGCCCTCTGCGCCCCGCGCGGCGAAAACGTGACCTCGCTGCAGACGGTTCCACTGTCGGCGCTTGCGCCTGAGAATGTCATGGCCTCGCTTGCTTGACAGGGCCGCGCCCGGAAACCATTGTCCGCGCCGATATGGCTGATATTTCCCAATCCGCGGCCCAAGAGGTCGCCATTACGCTGCCGGACGGTTCCGTCCGCGCTTTTCCGCGCCCTGTCACTGCCGGCGATGTAGCTGCCGCCATCGGACCCGGTCTGGCCAAGGCGGCCCTGATCGCGCGCGTCGATGGCGCGCTGTGGGATCTCGCACGAGAGATCGAAAGCGATGCCGAAGTGGCGATCGTCACCGCCAAGGACGCGGACGGGCTGGAGGTGCTGCGCCACGATGCGGCCCATGTGCTGGCCGAGGCCGCGAAGGAGCTTTGGCCCAATATCCAGGTGACCATCGGCCCGGTGATCGAGGACGGCTTCTATTACGATTTCGCCCGCGACGAGCCGTTTACGCCGGAGGACCTGGAGGCACTGGAAGCGCGCATGGCGGAGATCGTCGATCGCGACGAGCCGATTGTCCGAGAGGTCTGGGACCGTGAGGACGCCATCCACTTCTATGAAGATATTGGCGAGAAGTACAAGGCGCAGATCATCCAGGAACTGCCCGACGACGAGACCATCACGATCTACAAGCAGGGCGGATTCACCGATCTCTGCCGCGGCCCGCACCTGCCGTCGACGGGCAAGCTCGGCAAGGCCTTCAAGCTGCTCAAGCTGGCCGGCGCCTATTGGC
>CAZKTK010000423.1:0-3222 GCA_964555535.1 uncultured Rhodospirillaceae bacterium | reverse complement strand
CGGCCCTCCTGGTGCTGCTCGACGAGCGTCGCATGCTTGCCACAGGCCTCGCGGCACTCGGCCTGCTCGCCTGCGCCGCCATGCCCGAGAGCTGGCTCGCCTTGCGCATCTCGCCCTACAAGAGCCTGTCGACGGCGCTCGCCGTGTCCGATGCAAGGCTACTGGAGGAACGATCGAGCCCGCTCGGCCTGCTCTCCGTGGTCGAGAGCCCCGCGGTGCCGTTTCGCTATGTGCCCGGGCTCAGCCTCACAGCACCGGCCATGCCGCCCGAGCAGCTCGGCGTCTTCATCGACGGCGACGGCATGACGGCCATCGACCGCGGCGCCGAGCGCGACTATCTCGGCTATACGACCGATGCCGCCGCCTACGGCCTGCTCGACCGCCCGACGGTGCTGGTGCTCGGCGCCGGTGGCGGGCGCAGCGTGGCGCAGGCGCTGCTGCACGACGCCACGCACATCGATGCCGTCGAGCTCGACGCCAACATGGCCGAGCTCGTGCGCAGCTATGCCAGCGACCTCCATGACCGGTCCGAGGTGGCATGGCATATCGGCGAAGCGCGCGGCTTCGTAACCGCCAGCGATATGGCGTGGGACCTTATCCAGATTCCGCTGCTCGATGCCATGGCCGGGTCGGGCATGCACGGCCTCAACGAGAGCTACCTCTATACG
Source organism: uncultured Rhodospirillaceae bacterium (assembly GCA_964555535.1). Taxonomy (GTDB): domain Bacteria; phylum Pseudomonadota; class Alphaproteobacteria; order UBA7887; family UBA7887; genus UBA7887. Next base: position 2,554 of record CAZKTK010000423.1, on the reverse strand, counting down.
GTCGAAGCCTTCGAGACCTATCTCGCGCATCTTGCGCCCGGCGGCTGGCTCAGCATCACGCGCTGGCTCAGGCTGCCGCCGCGCGACAGCCTGCGGCTTTTCGCCATCGCGCTTACCGCTATCGGCACGCCCGACGCGCCGCACCGGCTGGTGCTGCTGCGCGGCATGACGACGACCACGTTGCTGGTCAAGCGCGAGCCGATCGACGAGGCCGAGATCGCTGCGCTCAAGGCATTTGCCGAGGCACGCGCCTTCGACATGGCCTATGCGCCTGGGCTTGCGGCCGACGAAGCCAACCGATTCAACATTCTCGACGCACCTGCCTTCTTCGACGCGACAAATGCCTTGGCAAGCGACGCGCACAACGACTTCATTGCCCGCTACAAGTTCGACATCTCGCCGACCACGGACGAGAGCCCCTATTTATTCGACTTTCTCAAATGGCATACCTTGCCCGAACTGCTGGGCTTGCCAGGTGCTGGCCTGCTCGACCTCGGCAAAGTGATCCTCGTCGCCACGCTGCTGCAAGCCGTCGTCTTGAGCGTGCTGCTGATCCTGCTGCCGCTGCGCCTCAAGCCGCTCGCCGAGCGCCTGCCTTGGCGCGTCGGCGGCTATTTCGTCTGCCTCGGCCTTGCCTATCTGTTCGTCGAGATCGCCGTCATCCAGAAGCTGGTGCTGTTTCTCAGCCACCCGGTCTACGCCGTAGCTGCCGCGCTTACCGGCTTCCTCGTCTTCTCGGGCCTCGGCAGCGCCATGTCGTCGCGCTTCGCCATCCCGTCGGCGGTGGCTGGAATCGCCGCGCTGTCGCTCGGCTATCTCTGGCTGCTGCCCGAGCTCTTCACTGCCATGGCAACACTGGCGATGAGCGCGAAGCTGGCGCTTGCCATCGCGCTTATCGCGCCACTCGCCTTCTTCATGGGCATGCCCTTTCCGCTCGGCCTGGCGCAGCTGCGCGAGGCGTCACCCGCGCTCGTGCCCTGGGCCTGGGGCGTGAACGGCTGCGCCTCGGTGCTCAGCGCCATGCTGGCGACGCTGATCGCCATGCGCTTCGGCTTCGTTGCGGTGATGCTGAGCGCCGTCGCGCTCTACGTCTCGGCCGCCGCGCTGGCGCGGCGCTGAGCAGCGAGAAAGTCGATGAAGGCGCGTACCTTGGCGGCCGGATGGCGGCCGTGGGTGTGGACCGCATAGATCGGCAGCGGACGCGTTTCGCAATCCTCCAGCACGCTCTCAAGCTTGCCGTCGGCAAGCGCCGCCTCGGCCAGGAAGTCCGGCGTCCGGCAGACCCCCAGTCCGGCGCAAGCGGCGTCGATGAGCACGTCGCCGTTGTCGGAGACGAGATCGCCGGCCACGCGTACGGCCTTGTCGCCGGCGAAACGCCATTCGCCAGGCGGTGCCGCGCCGCTGTAGACAAGACAGCGATGCCCCTTGAGGTCGCTCGGGCGCGCGGGCCGGCCATGGGCATCGAGATAGGCGGGAGCGGCGCAGACGATCATCCGGCTTTCGCCGATGCGGCGTGCCGTCAGGGAGGAATCCGGCAGCTCGCCGATGCGAATCGCCAGGTCGATGCCCTCGCCGACCAGATCGAGGTGGCGGTCGCTGACGGTCACCTCGAGGCCGACCTCGGGATATCGCGCGAGAAAGGCCGGCAGCAGCGGCGAGACACGGCGCAGCCCGTACGATGTCGGCAAGGTCAGCCGCAAGCGCCCGCGCGGCGTCTCGGTCAGGGCCAAGGCCGCGGCATCGGCCGCCGCCGTCTCCTCGGCAACCCGCGCGGCACGCTCATACACATCGCGCCCCGCCTCCGTCAGGGAGAGGCGCCGCGTCGTGCGGTTAAGCAGGCGTAGGCCGTAGCGCGCCTCGAGGCGGCTCACATGCTTGCTCACGCCCGCCTTCGACAGCCCGAGCGCGCGCGCCGCCGCCGAGAAGCTGCCGCTCTCGACGACGCGGGCGAAGACGATCAGGGCGAAGGCGTGTTCCATTGTTCATATATGTAAACAATATTCTTCAATTCTGCCATATTATAATCCTGGTGTTTACATCGTAACTTCCTGGTGAAGGCAACGGCCTTTGGCGTGCGTCGTACGCTCGCCTTGCGCACACTGCGTCTGTGGAAAGGAACGCGCGATGGGATATCTCGAGAGCGGAGTCTGGTCCGAAGGCTGGTACGACACGCGCAGCACGGAAGGGCATTTCGTGCGCAAGGACAGCGCCTTTCGGCAATGGATCGGCGAAGACGGCCCGTTTCCCGCCGCTCCCGGCCGCTATCACCTCTACGTCTCGCTCGCCTGCCCCTGGGCGCACCGCACGCTGATCGTGCGCGCCCTGAAGAGGCTCGAGGACGTCATTTCCGTCTCCGTCGTGGCGCCGGTCTGGGGCGAGGGCTGGGGCTTCAACCCCGACGACGGCGGCAGCGTCGACCATCTCTATGGTGAAAGTGCCCTGCACAAGCTCTATGCCCGCGCCGATGCCACCTATAGCGGGCGGGTGACGGTACCGGTGCTCTGGGATCGCGACAGTGCCACCATCGTCAACAACGAATCGGCCGAGATCATTC
>CAZKTK010000422.1:0-3231 GCA_964555535.1 uncultured Rhodospirillaceae bacterium | reverse complement strand
GACGGCAATTTCTGGTTCGGTAACGGCAGCAAATACGAGGGCAGCTTCGCCAATGGCCAGATGAACGGCCGCGGCCGGCTGACCTTCGCCTCTGGCGCAGTCTACGAGGGCGAGTTCGTGAACGGGCGCCGGGAAGGCGAGGGCGAGCTTCGCTTCCCCGGCGGCGACCGCTATGTGGGCGCCTTCCGCGGCGGCGAGATGCATGGCCGTGGCCGCCTGACCTATGCCGACGGGCATGTCTACGACGGTGAATTCTCGGACGGCCACAGGCACGGCCAGGGCACCTTCACAGCCGGCAGCGGCGATACCTATGTGGGCATGTTCGTGAACGACAAGCGCCACGGCCAGGGCACTTTCACCCAGGCGGACGGGGTGCGTTACGAGGGCGAATATGCGGCCGGAAAGCGCCAGGGCGCTGGCGTCATCATCTATCCCAATGGCGACCGCTTCGAAGGCACCTTTGCCGATGACCTGCAGGCCGGTCCCGGCGTTCTGACCTACCAGGACGGCACTCGGGTCGAAGTGACCTACGAGGCCGGCAAGCCCGTCGGCAAGGCTGTCTGGGTCTATCCGGACGGCCATCGGATTGAAGGCGATTTCTGAGCTTTTGGCGACTATCGCCCTATATTCGCTTGCGAAGCGAAGATCAGTGAAGTGGTCGGCCCGGGTTGAGCCCGGGTCGCGCGGGTCAGATGGATCAGCAAATTCGTGGCGAGGACGCGACGATGAGGGCGGAGACCGTGGAGTCGCCGCCGCTTAGCGAGGGCGCCACCAATGCCGAGCTGCAAAGCCAGCTCGACGCAGCCCACAAGGCCATGTGGGCGCTCTACAAGGAACTCGACGACAAGAATGCCGCGCTCGACCGCTCCAACCAGGAGCTGGAGCAGTTCGCCACCATTGCCAGCCACGACTTGCAGGAGCCTCTGCGCAAGGTGATGGCCTTCGCGGCCCTGTTGCGCGAGGAGGACGGCGGGGCGCTGAGCGAGTCGGGCCTCGACTATCTCGGGCGCATGGAGAACGCGAGCGAACGCATGCTGGTCCTGATCGGCGATCTGTTGCGACTTGCCCGCGTGACCTCACGGGCGCAGCCGTTCGAAGCCACCGATCTGGCCAAGGTCGCGGCGACCGTGGTCTCCGATCTGGAGGCGCAGATCGCCCGTGAGAACGGTGTCGTCGATATCGGTCCCTTGCCGACCATCGATGCGGATCCGGTGCAAATGCACCAGCTGCTGCAGAATCTCATCTCCAACGCGCTGAAGTTCCGCCATGAGGAGCGCGCGCCGGTGGTGCGTCTGAGCGCCCACGATGCCGAGGATGAGCGCGTGCGCATCGCCATTGCCGACAACGGTATCGGTCTCAAGGAAAAGTTCGGCGAGCGGATTTTCGAGCCCTTCCGGCGTCTGCATGGGCGGGGCCGCTACGAGGGCACCGGCATGGGGCTCGCCATCGTGCGCAAGATCGTCGAACGCCACGGCGGCGAGGTCAGCGTCAGCAGCGAGCCGGGCGCGGGCAGCACCTTCGTCGCTTTCCTGCCGCGCCGCCACGAAACGGTGGAGCCGAGCCATGGCTGAGGGTGTCGGTCCCGTGACGGAAGGCCTGCCAGCATTGCGTATCCTGTTGGTGGAGGACGACCCGGACGACGTGGCGCTGTTCGGCGCGCTCCTGGCGCGGGTTGCGCCGATGTGCGACTTCGATGCCGTCTCCGATCCGGACGAAGCCCGCGAACGCCTGCACGGCCAGGGCTACCACCTGTGTTTCTTCGACTACGATTTGGGCGTCAGTAACGGCCTCGAACTGTTGCGTGACGTGCGCGCCGACGGCTTCGACCGGCCGATCATCATGTTGACGGGCCAGGGCGACGAAAAGGTGGCGGCCGAGACCATGAAAGCCGGCGCCAACGACTATATGACCAAGCGCGGGCTCGACGCGCAAAGCCTGGCCAGCGCCATTCGTCATGCCACCAAGCTCGCCGCGGCCGAACAGCGTCGCCGGCGCACGGAACGCGCGCTGTATGTCTCTGAAGCGCGCTATCGGGAGCTCGTGGACCGCTTGCCGGTCATTCTCTGCGAAACCAAGCCGAGCGGCGAAGCCACCTTCGTCAATCGGGCCCTGACCAGCATCACCGGCTTTGCGCCGGGCGATCTGATCGGCAAGGACATATGGTCGGCCTTGTCGCCGCAAGTCGGCGGCGATGCGCTGGCGACATGGCGGGCCCGCTTGCGCAAGGAGGACTTGAGCGGCCATGAGATGGTGATGCGCGATAAGGCCGGGCGCGCCATCACCGTGGAATGGAACACGACGCTGGTGCGCGATGACAGCGGCGAGGCGGCCAGCATCATCGCCATCGGCATGGACGTGACCGAGCGGGCGCGCATGCGCGACGAGCTGATGTGGCTGGCGGTGCGCGACGACCTTACCGGGCTCAGCAATCGCCGCGGCTTTCTCACCCTGGCGGAGCAGCAGCTCAAAGCGGCGGCGCGGGACAAGAGCCCGATGCTGGCGGTTTTCGTCGATCTCGATGGCCTCAAATCGATCAACGACCAGCTTGGTCATGCCGAGGGCGACCGGGCGCTCAAGGATCTGGCGCAGGTAATGCGCGAGACCTTCCGCGACTCCGACGTCATCGGGCGTATTGGCGGCGATGAGTTCGTCGCCCTGGTGGGCGAGGGCTCGCCGTTTCGCTCCGATGGCGTCATCCAGCGTCTGCAGACCGTCATGGCGCAGTTCAACACCGCCGGGACGCGGCCCTACTATCTGTCGGCCAGCATCGGCGTTGCCCGCTATGACCCGGACGAGCCGACACCGGTCGGCAAGCTCGTCAACCGCGCGGACAGTGAAATGTACGAGCACAAGCAGCGGCGCCTGCGCCGCGACGTCGTGCGCAAGGTGGGCGACACCGCCTCGACGGCCTGATTCACGCCCGGTCCTAACCATTTCTTTACCCGCCACTCCCACACTGCGGTCCGTTGACGCAAACCGATGGGAGGGTTCGTCATGGCTGAGATCAGTTACGCTTCGGCCGCCGCGGCTTACAATCGCAGTGTTGCCGACGCCGCGGCCGGCCGGGTCACGCCGCCGACGCGCGTGGAACAGCCGGCCGCAGGCACCAACTTCGCTTCCTTCGTCAGCGATGCGCTCGACGCGGCGCGCGAGACGGGCGTCAAGTCCGAGGTCCAGGCGGCCCGCGCCGTCAATGGCGAGATCGGCATGCAGGAAGTGGTGACCGCCGTG
>CAZKTK010000421.1:0-3252 GCA_964555535.1 uncultured Rhodospirillaceae bacterium | reverse complement strand
GATACCGCAGTGTTTTCTGTCGAGATTCGAACTCCCGGTACGAATTGGCGCGTACCGCGGGGTCTTGCGCCTGTACGGATATGTACTCGCACCGGAGAGCGTCCGGCGCGCGGCAGATCGGGCCAAGTCGGGCCGAAATTCTCTGTGGCCGAGGTGGCCGGTTCGAGTTCAGGGAAAGGTTTTGGCTCAGCCGAAGCCCAAGAGCGATTTCTGCTCGTCCCAGCGATGCGGCAAGTCGGTGCGCTTGATCAGCGCTTCGGCGCTCATATCGATAGGCTGGTATCCTGATAGGATTGCCTCGACGATCTCCGGCGCGAGGACAGCTAGCGGCAGCAGCTGTCCGACATAACGAACGCTGACGCCCTCGGCTTGGGCGATCGCAGCGACTGAGGCGTAGCGTCCACCGACCAGGCCATCGTTCCACTTCCGTGCCCGCGCGACGGCCTTGATGAGCGCCGGATCCTGTCTGGGTGGATTCGAGCCATGGCCCTCCAACACAAGCCGCATCTCGACGCCGCGGCGCTTGAGCCGCATCGGCACGGCATGCCGGATCGCCGTGGATGTGCCGCAATCCAAGTCGGACAGATCGAGGGTGATGGCGATGTCATCGGTGGAAAGACCGACTCTCGAAACCAGATGCAGAGGGGCGCCTTTCCAATTGCCGGCGGCCGTCAAGATGCCGGGAACATCGCCGGCAGGCACGCCGGCTTGCCGCAGCATATCCGCCAAGCCGGCACGGTCCGTCATTAGCGATGTGACGGCGTCGGCGACGACGCGCTCGACCTCTCTGGCGGGCAAGCGCCATCCCTGTTGGTTGGGATCGTTAGCTTGGCCTCCATTGACGAGGTTTCGTGAAACGTAATAGCGATAGCGTCGTCCCGACTTGACCGCATGGCTTGGTGTTAGGGCGATGCCACTGTCGTCAAATAGCTTGCCCGCCAGCGGGCTCGGTTCGCGAACGCCCTTGCCAGTGCGCCGATCACAGGTGTTCGCTGCCAGCTTGGCCTCAACCGCTTCCCAGGTTTCCTCATCAATGATCGCGGGATGCAGGCCTTCATATGACTTGCCTTTATGAGGGATGCGACCGCGGTAGAGAGGATTGTTGAGGAGCTTGTAGATATGGCCGCGGCTCAAGGGCCTGCCGCCACTTGCTCGACCAGCGACACTCACGCGCTGCTTGGTGGTCAGGCCCAGGCGATCGGCAGCGTCTTTGACGCGGCGCACATTGCCGAGTTCGAGATACAGGCGAAACACGGTTCGCACGGTTTCAGCCTCGCGCTCGTTGATGACTAGGGTGCGGCCATCCGGCTGATAGCCGAGGGGCACGAAGCCGCCCATCCACATGCCCTTTTGCTTCGATGCGGCGATCTTGTCGCGGATGCGCTCGCCGGTAACTTCGCGCTCAAACTGGGCGAACGACAGAAGCATGTTGAGGGTCAGCCGTCCCATCGATGTGGTGGTGTTGAAAGCTTGCGTGACCGAGACGAAGGCAACGTCGTGGGCATCGAAGATCTCGACGATCTTGGCGAAATCGGCCAGCGATCGGGTCAGTCGATCGACCTTGTAGACGACTACCGTGTCGATCCTCCGGGCCATGATATCGGCAAGGAGCGCGATGAGGGCGGGACGGTCCATCGAGCCGCCGGAGAAACCGCCGTCGTCATATGTCGAGCGAATTGACTTCCACCCTTCGCCTGCTTGGCTCTTGATATAGGCCTCGCAGGCCTCGCGTTGCGCGTCGAGGGAATTGAAGTCCTGGTCCAGCCCCTCCTCAGAGGATTTGCGGGTGTAGATGGCGCAGCGTCTGGTCTGGTGCTTAGCCGTTTTCATGACGGTGGCCCTTGAGACCGAAGAAGGCGGGGCCGCCACGTCCGGCCGCGATATTCGACGCCATCTTCCAGCACGATCACTTCGTGGGTCAGGCCTTGCCACTCTCGCAGCAGACGCGTGCCAGGCTTGATACGCGGCGCGGCTCCAGGTGGGGATCGCCCCTCTTCGATGGCCAATGCGGCCTGCTCGAGCTTGCGGCGCGTGGCGATTTTAAGGCTGCCCAGCGCTTGCTCTTGCAAGCGATAAGCAACTGCCATACCCATCAGGCGCGCGCTGAAGCGAGAGGGCGGTGGCGACCCATGAAGATCGCGCCAGCGATCGATCAGGACCTCTCGCGGCAGGTCCGGCAGTGCCGCCAACTCACGCTGCAAAGCCACGTTCGCGGCGATATGCTTTGGCGCTGTTGCTGCCATGGTCAAGGCGCGTCTGTGCCGGTGGCCAACACAATGGCCGCCGAGACCAATGTTACGGCATCGGCGCCACCGCTTCGAACCTTCGCAGCACAATCGCCAAGATCCGAGGCTGGCAGATCGGCTTCTTGTCCTGTGACGGAGGCGGCATGTGCCATTTCGAGCTTTGCCGTGGCCGCCGCGAACAGTGCGGCGACCACGTCGGCATGATCGTCTCTCATGTCACTGCCGTCCGGCATCGGCGATACGATAGTTGCTGATGCCGTCGTCCGTCACGGTGCGGATCACCGCCATCCCCCGTTTGCGCAAGCCGCTGATGGCAGCACGCACGCTGTGTGCCTGCCATTTCGTCGCGTGCATGATGTCCGGCAGGGCAGCGCCATCCGGTCGGCGGAGCAGCGTGGCGATTGCGTCGGCCTTAGTCGAGCGCTTGGCTGATCCGCCGGCGACGCGACATGCGGGCGGCTCGCGCCCTATCGCTTCATAGCCTTTGGCTGTGATCGCCCATGCTGTGGAATCACCCGTCTGGTTTCGCTCTATGACTCCTCGGGCCTCAAGTGCCTTCAACGAAGATGTTAGTGCGCCACCCTTGAGCGTCATGTCCTCGGGGATCGGCAGCACGGATCCATCGTCCCGCGCCGCCGCGATCTCGAGCAGTCGTTTCTGGTTGTTTGTCAGCTTGCGCATGTCGGCCTCTCCAGGTTGGGGCATCGCGCAGATCGCGATGCTTGCACCCCAAGAGGCCCCGCCGGCCGCGCCGGTCGAGGCGGACGCCGCCACTATGTCTCTACCGCGGCGGTCGTCTCACCTATTCCTGCGTGCTTCGGCAACGAAGTCCAGTCCTAATGCGACAGGCCGGCTTATTCGGTATTGAGCTCCTTCTCCTCACCCGTATAGCCACGATACGGCGCCATCGCCTCGGCCAGCTTCTTTCGATAGTCGGCCTGCTCCTCCGGATTTGATGGTGCCGCCGGAACCACGAGCACCCCACCCATCTGGCCCGGCTCAGGCG
>CAZKTK010000420.1:0-3268 GCA_964555535.1 uncultured Rhodospirillaceae bacterium | reverse complement strand
TATCGCCGAGGTCACGTCCGACGGCAAGCGGCTGGTGGTCAAGGGCGAGGACACGCTGGTCAAGCGGCCCATCACCATCCCCTTCGACATGGTCGTGCACGCCATCGGCATGGATCCGAACGTGGACAACATGAAGCTCGGCGCGATTTTCGATGTGGCGCTCGAAAGCCACGGCCATATCGGCCGCGCCAGTGCCTATGAGACGATCAGCGGCACCTCGCGCCCGGGCGTGTTCGTCGCCGGCGCCGCGACCGGACCTGAGACCATCGACGATTCCATAGCGCAAGGGCAGGCGGCGGCGATGGCGGCGATGCAGACCGTGGGCGAGGCTGGCCTCGCCGAAGCATCATGACAGCACCCGCCGTAACAGACCTGCCGCGCCTCGAGCTGAGCGGCCCCCGCTTGGCGGAGGCCTTCGACGGGCTGGTCGCGGCCGCCGAGCCCCGTGGCGGTATCGAGCGCCTGGTGTCGGCGCTTTCGGCCAAGTGCACGCTGTTCGCCAGCGTTTTCGCATGGGAGAGGCCGGGCGGCCTGACCGAGGCGAGCCTCTTGGACGCTTGTGCCTTCGTTGCGCCGGCACGCCGCCGTGTCGGTGGTTTCCTGGAAACGAGTGGCATTGAGGCGATGCGTGATGCCATTGCCGCGCTTATCGACGGGGCGGATGATGCGAACGCCGATAGCGGGCTCACGGCATTTGCGGCGCACTTTCCCGACGACCGCAAGCATCGCTGGGTGCGCGATCTCGGCGCAGAGATTTTGCACTTCACGGCGCCGGAGCGTTTTCCGCTGATGACCCGCTGGATCTGGGATGCGCGCAGCGGCACGGGCGTTCTGCGGGAGATATGGCATGGCGATGGGGTCGAGGCGATCGACGACAGCCAGGCTAGCCATGTGGCCTTGCGCGCGGAGCTGGCTGGGTACCTCAAAGGGCGCGGTATCTGGCATGCGATGCCCTTGACGATCGACCTTCTCTGCGCCCAGGTCTATGCCGACTACATTCAGGCGCAGGGCTCGGCCTTCCTGCGTGCGGATTTCTCGGGCGACGACGATCCGGCCTATTACATCTGCCGCATGCTTGGCATCGATGCGCCCGCCGTTGATGGGGAGCGCAGCAGGCTGAAGCTCGCAGATGGTCAGCGCCACCGGCTGAGCGCAACCGTGCCGGCGCAAGGGTAGCCCGCCATGCCCATTCATGAAGTTTCGCTTATCCGACCCGAAAACCTGCGCGAGCAGGAATCGCTTGAAGTGGATGGCGTCGATGTCTCGGGGCATTGGAGCACGTTCATCGATTCGCGCGTGGTCAGCGACTACAATGAGGCCCTGCAGGAGGAAGTCGCAGCGCTGCCCGGCGGCGCGCACATCCATCGCTGCTGGCAATGCAGCTCCTGCACCAATGCCTGCACCATTCATGCGCTCAACCCGGACTTCAATCCGCGCTTCTGGATCTATCTCGTGCGCATAGGGCTGGAGTCGGAACTGCTGCGCGACAAGGACATCATCTGGCAATGCGTCTCCTGCAACAAATGCACCTATGCCTGTCCGCGTGACGTGGAGCCCGAGGGGGTCATGAAGGCGCTCGGCCATTGGCTCGAGCTCAAGGGGCATGTGGCGCCGTCGCCGTCGCGTCATTTCGATGAAGTGTTCGCGGGCCAGGTCTTCGAGACCGGGCGCATAGAAGAGGGCCGCATCATCAGAGGCTTTTTCGCGCGAACGGGCCAGGCGCTGCGCCAGCCCTGGCTGGTCGAGATGGTCAAGCGGCTGGCGCGCCATATGCCGTTGCGCCTGCTCGCGACGATGGGGCTGGCCAGCGTGTTGCGTCCGAAAACGCAAGGTTGGGGCAAGGCGCGGGCCGCCATAGACGAATACGTGGCCGAGCGCCGGGCGGCCGACCGCCGCGCCCTCGGGCTTGGGGAGTGACGCCATGACCGGCAAGCACCAGAAAGTCGCCTACTATCCGGGCTGCGCGCTCGAAGGCTCGGGCCATGCCTATAACCGCTCGACCAAGGCGCTCGGCAAGGCGCTCGACCTCGATCTCGTGGAGGTCCACAACTGGAACTGCTGCGGCGCCATGGAGGTCAAGAATATCGACCCCAAGCTGCAGACCTACTTGTCGTCGCGGGTGATGTCGATCGCCGCCAACGACATGGGCTTCGACACCATCATGGCGCCCTGCAATGGCTGCTATCACAATCTCAAGAAGGCCGAGCACGACCTGGCGGAGGACGCGGAAAGCGTCGCCGTGGTCGAGCGGCTGTCGGAGAAGGCCGGGCACGCGACCTATCGCGCCGGCCAGGCCACCACCATCCACGCGCTCGACTGGATCAAGCAGGCGATCGGCGAGGATGGCTTGCGCGAGCGCGTTCGCAACAGCCTGTCCGGTCTCAAGATTGCCAATTATTACGGCTGCATGTATACCCGCCCGCGCCATATCTTTCCCGAAAAGGATGCCGGACCGGGATCGGAATCCACGTCCCAGCCCCACTTCATGGACGACCTGCTGGATGCCGCCGGCGCCGAGATCGTCGACTATCCCCTCAAGACGGCCTGCTGCGGCGGTGCCCACACGCTGTCGGACAGCGACACATCCACCCGGCTCGTGCTCAATCTGATCGAAACGGCGGAGGCCTGCGGCGCCGATGTCATTGCCACCGAGTGCCCGACCTGCCACAGCGGCTTGGAGATGCACCAGGTGCGCGCGGAAGAGGTCTTCGACAAGAAAACCCGCCCGGTCATTCTCTATTTCACGCAACTTCTTGGTCTGGCACTGGGGCTCAAGCCGCGCAAGGTCGGCGTGCACGAGAACGTGTCCGATGCCATGCCACTGCTGAAGCAGAAGGGCCTGGCATGAGACCCTTCAGCGAAATCGAAACCCGGCTCGACGCGTCTCCGCAGGATCCGGACGAGCTGTTGATCCTCGGCGAGGAGATCCTCGAGCATTGGCTCGACGCGCGCGGCGAAACGCCAACGCATGATCGCCGCGAAGGATTTCGCTTCCTGGCCTTGCACCGTCAGGGCGCGCGCGGCGAGCCCTCGTTCAATGCCTGCCGAGAAACCTGCCGCGAGCTGGTCTATCGGTGTAATCTGATGCGGCTTGACGCGAACGAAGCATGCGAACACGAAGCCAAGTTGGCGGTCATGGTGGCGCGCCATCTCGCCCTGTTCATTCGCGGCAAGCTGGAAGAGTCGGCGCTCGGCGAGTTTTGCTGCTCGTCGCGGCCCTTGAGAGCTGTTGGAGGAAGATGATGCCCCTCGTTCGCGGATGCAATTT
>CAZKTK010000419.1:0-3284 GCA_964555535.1 uncultured Rhodospirillaceae bacterium | reverse complement strand
CCAGCGGCTTGCCGTGGAACTCGCTGGCGATGCCGAGCTCGTCGCTGTCGATGGGCGCGGCCTCGGCGGGTGCTGCGGCGGCAAAATGCAGCCCCGGCCCGACCCCGATATTGATCGTCAGCGGCAAAGTCTCGCCGCGCGCCTCCGCCCGCGCCAGATAAGCCTCCAGATGGCGCCCGGCATCGATATTGACCACCAGCGTATTACGATTGGCCACCATGAAACGCTGGATGGAGGCATTGCGCACGCCTGTCTCCGGATCGCGGGCAATGACCACGCCGGCGTCGAAATAGGGTCCGCCGTCCTCCAGCGCGTGGGTCGGGATCGGCAGCTTGGCGAGATTGACGCGCTTCTGGCGGTTGGCGAGCACGGGCCCGTCGTCGCGCACGACCGGCGGGCGCGGGCGCTTCTGCCAGCGAGCGATACGCTCGCCCACATAGCCCGGCAGTTCACCCTCGTCCTTGCCGGTCAGCGCGCCCAGCAGCTCGCGCGACCAGTACAGCCCCGTGAAGACGGGATAGTCACTGCCTTTCACGGACTCGAACAGCACCGCGCGCGGGCCGCCCTCATAGGCCGCGGCGATGCCCGCCAGGTCGTGCACGGGATCGACGGTGCTGTGAACCCGCACCAGCCGGCCCAATTTGTCGAGGCGGGCGATGATGCTATCGAGGTCGTCTATACGCGCGCGCGGCATCGTGATGTCTCCCTTCCTCTCCAGCTATAGGCACATTCGCACCATCGCGCTATCCTCTCGGGCGCGTGGATGCGAATTGCAGAAGAGGAGACGGCCATGATCTTCACCGGCCTCAATCATCTGGCGTTCATCACGCCCGATATCGACAAGACCATCCGCTTCTATCGCGATCTCTTGGAGATGCCGCTGGTCGCCGGCATCGGTCACGACGGCTACCGCCACTACTTCTTCCAGGTCGGCGACGGCGCGGTCGCCTTCTTCGCCTATGACGGCGCCAAACCCATGGCCTACGACAAGTTCCACGGTGCCATGACCGAAGAGCCGATCGGCTACGACCACGTCTCCTTTACGGTGCCGTCACGCCAGGATCTCTTCGCCCTCAAAGACCGCCTGGAGGCCGCCGGCATCGAGGTCACCGGCGCCGTCGACCACGGCACCGTCTGGTCGATCTATTTCTTCGACCCCAACAACATCCCGCTGGAGGCGAGCTGGAATTGCGTCGACATCGCCAAGGTGCCGGTGATCGAGGACGACGACCCCCTAGCCATTGCCGCCGAAGGCGCGGACCCGCAGCCCGGCCACTGGCCGGCGGTGACGAACCCGACCCCGCCCGAGGAGATGGTCGCCCACTCCGGCAACGGCGGCCCCATGCGGGACAACATGATCCGCAACGGCCTGGGGCGGAACAGCCGCGACTTGGAGATAGCGCTGGCGCAAATGGCCGAGAAGGCGGCGCGCGAGGCGGCGGAGTAAGGGAGGCGGCTTACACTGACCCTAGCTCAGCCAACAGTGCCTTGGCGTCCTTCAAGTCCGCCGTATCGAAACCCTCGGTGAACCAGCCATAGACCGGCGCCAGCAGGTCGTGGGCCTCGCGCGTCTTGCCTTGGGATTGCCAGAGTTTGGCGAGCGAGGTCGCGGCGCGGAGTTCCCACAGCTTAGCTTTGGATGTTTCCGCATTTCCGATCGCCTCGCGGAAGCACGACTGGGCAGTAGACGCGTCGGGTTTCGCCTGTGCAAGCAGGACCTCACCCTTAAGACGGTGAAGTTCAGGTTCGACGAAACCTTCCCGATGGTCTGCGGCGAAGCTGAGTGACTCGTCGAGTGTCGAGATAGCTCCGTCAAAGTCGCCAGCTGCAGCAAGAGCTTGTGCGAGAAGGCCCAACCACCATGACGTGGCGACGAGCGCCCCCGTTTGGTTCCAACCTTCGAGTCCCCGGCGAGCAAGGGCGACGCCCTCTTCCGTCTTTCCCAGTTTGGCTAATGCCCAGCCCTTTAAGATCTCGCTCTCGATTTTACGAAACGGAATTCCATAATTATCGCTGAGTCGTATGGCTTCATCGGCGTACGATAACGTTTCTTCGGCCTTGTTTTGATAGCTCAGCAACATGCAAACATGCACAAGTGCGGTAGCCGAAGTAAGTGGGTGGTCTAGAAGACGAATATGCGCCATGAGTTCTGCAACGTCTTCGCCAGCCTGATCCTGGAAGCCCAATAGCTCCCGAGATTGGGCGCTAAAATCAATGCAATATGCGCAACTGTCGGAGCCATAGATCTCGATGAGCCCGAGATCTCTTTCGCGATCGTACATTGCACGCCCTTCACTGACACTTTGCAAAGCTTGAATGGGCTTTCCGTGAAAGAACTCAGCGATACCGTAGAACGCGCGGGGCATGATCGCTGCTCCGTCATCGCCTGTCGCCATAGCGATCTTAACGGCCTGTTCTAGAACCTCATTGGCCGACAGATAATTCGCGACGAACAACCTATAAGCTCCGATAAACGACAGAGTCTGTGATCGTTGGTACGGATCATCGACGCATTCACACAATTGTTCTGCGCGCGCATATATCTCACCAGCCTGTGGGCTGCCGTATCCCTGGGCAGTGAACGTCGCGATTGCTAGCAAGTTTAGGATATTAAGCTCGATAGTGTCACGGTCGGGGCCCTCGGTGAGTGCTATAACTAAGTCACGTGCGTTGCTGAGATGCGCTATCGCCTCCAGAATGGCAAAGCGTGAAAGCGCTTTCTGCCCTGCCGCGAGCCAAAGGGGAGCCGCAGCTGCACCAAGTCCGGCTGCAGCGTAATGCTGAGCTGCCAATTCGGGTTGCCCCTCAATCTACATCGATGACACCCAGGTCGAACGTATCGTCGTGCAAAAATTCGAGCCCGGTCAGGTGTTCAACTTTCAACAGCCGAGCGATACTTTCTCAATGGCCATCGAAGGAGCTAAGCCTGTCCTTTACGTCCGAGTTTCCAATGACCCAGATGAGGATCTGACATGAACCGGCACGATACGGAACTGGATGTGCTGCTGGATATGTTACCCGATCTAGAGGCGGAGGGATTTGAGGTCTATCTGCACCCGAACAAAAGTCTCTTGCCGGATTTCTTTGAGAGCTTTGTGCCAGATGCAATTGCGCTTCGCAGCGACAAGAGCATGGCGATACAAGTGATAAAGGATTCTGGAGATTCCAGCCGTAGAATGGAGAAGGTAGCAAAACTATTTCACGCTCATGATGACTGGGAATTCAGGGTGGTCTGGATCCGACCGCAGGCGCCAAAGGTCGCGTTGGAGCCGCAAACACCATCG
>CAZKTK010000418.1:2006-3289 GCA_964555535.1 uncultured Rhodospirillaceae bacterium | reverse complement strand
CACGCCGGGCTCGGTCATGAAGATGTCCTGGGACTCGTCGCGCGCGCCCTTGTCCATGCCGGCGTGGTACGGCAGGGCGCGATGGCCTTCGGCAGAGAGAAACGCGGCCATCTCCTCCGTCTTGCGCCGCGACAGGCAATAGACGATGCCGCTTTCGTCGCGATGCTCGGCCATGAAGGTCGTGAGCTGTCGCTTGGGATCGCGCTTCGCCGTGACGGCCAGGCGAATGTTCGGCCGATCAAAGCCGGAGACGAACATCCTGCCGCTGCCAGCCAACAAGCGCGCGCAGATGTCGTCTCGCGTCACATTGTCGGCGGTCGCAGTGAAAGCGGCGATGGGCACGCCGGGAAAGCGCGCCCGCAAATCGCCGAGCAATGCATATTCCGGGCGGAAGGCCGGGCCCCATTGGGAGATGCAATGAGCCTCGTCCACCGCGATGAGGTGCACAGGCAACCGGCTGAGGGCAGCCTGCATGCGCTCGGTCATCAGGCGCTCGGGCGCCAGGTAGAGCAGTGCCGTCTCGCCCGCTTGCACGCGGCGCCAGGCCGCGACATTGTCCTCGCGCGGGCGCGACGAATTGATGGTGTCCGCCGCCACGCCGGCGAGGCGCAACCCGGCGACCTGGTCCTGCATCAAGGCGACCAGCGGCGAGACGACGATGGTGAGCCCGCCAAGCACCAGTGCCGGCACCTGGAAGCACAGCGACTTGCCGGCACCGGTGGGCATGACCGCGAGCACGTCCTCTCCGCCAAGCAGCGCATCGACCACGTCTTCCTGGCCGGGACGAAAGGCGTCGAAGCCGAAGACCTCGCCGAGGACCTGGTGCTTGTCAGCGGACATCAAAGATCGTGAACGTCCACCACGCCGGGAACGGCCTTCAACGCCGCGCGCGCCTGCGGGCTTACGACATAACGGCCGTCGAGATCGATCTTGATCTCGTCGCCGTCGTCGACCGGCACCATCAGGCAGAGCTTGCCGGTGCCGTTGCGCTCCCGCTCGACCACGCCCTTGAGGGCGGGCAGCGCGATGTCCGATGCCAGGAAGACCTTGTAACCGGCGCAGGATCGCGCCGCGCGATCATCGAGCGCCTCGACCCTGGTGGCGGTGATCCGCAGCTGATCGTCCTCGCGCCGCAGGCTCGCTTCGACCCGCAGCAATTGCCCGGGCTCGATAAGCTCCCGCGCGCCGGCATAACGGTCGGAGAACACGGTGATCTCGAACAGACCGCTCTGGTCCGACATCTGCACGAAGGCGTAGCGACCGCGCTGGGAGTTGCGCTCCTG
>CAZKTK010000418.1:0-1996 GCA_964555535.1 uncultured Rhodospirillaceae bacterium | reverse complement strand
GCTTGCCGAGCACCACGCCGGCCACGGCGATGCGTCCGTCGGGCGTGTCCGCCAGACTCGAGAAGGGTGTCACGTCCAGCTTCTCGAGGGTGTCCGCATAGGCATCGAGCGGGTGGGCGGAGAGATAGAAGCCAAGCGCCTCGAACTCGTTTTGCAGGCGGTCGACCATGGGCCATTCATTGACCAAGGGCAGCGGCGGGTTGGAAACTGCCGGCTCGTCGCCGAACAGGCTCTCCTGGCTGCTCGCCTGCTCCTCAATCATTAAGTTCGCATGGCGCAGCAACAGATCCGTCGCCGCGACGACCTGGGCCCGGTTGGGGTTCAGGCCGTCGAAGGCGCCGGCCTTGGCCAGATTCTCCACCTGCCGCTTGTTGAGCGCGCGCGGATCGATGCGATTGGCGAAATCGAACAGGTCCTTGAAAGGCCCGTTGGCCTCGCGCTCTCTAACGATGTCGGCCATGGCGCCGGCACCGACATTCTTGATGGCGGCGAGCGCATAACGGATAGCCCCGCCCTCAACGGCGAAATCCACTTCCGACAGATTGATGTCCGGCTGATGCAACGGAATGTCGAGGCGTGCCAGCTCTTGGCGGAAGATATTGAGCTTGTCGGTATTGCCGCGATCGAGGCTCATCGACGCCGCCATGAAAGCCACCGGGTGGTTGGCCTTGAGCCAGGCGGTCTGATAGGCGACGAGCGCGTAGCCCGCCGAATGCGCCTTGTTGAACCCGTAGCCGGCGAACTTGTCGACCAGGTCGAAGACGTGGTTGGCGCGGCCCTCGTCGACGCCGCGCTCCATGGCGCCCTTGGTGAAGGTCTCGCGCTGGGCCGCCATCTCCTCCTTGATCTTCTTGCCCATGGCGCGACGCAGCAGGTCCGCCTGGCCGAGCGAATAGCCGGCAAAGACCTGGGCGATCTGCATCACCTGTTCCTGATAGATGATCACGCCGTAGGTGTCCTTGGTGATCGGCGTGATGGTGTCGTGCAGGAACTCCGGCTCCTCGTTGCCGTGCTTGCAGCCGATGTATTTCGGGATGTTCTCCATCGGCCCGGGGCGGAACAGGGCGACCAGCGCGATGATATCCTCGATGTTGTCGACGCCGGCCTCGCGCAGAAGATTGCGCATGCCCGAGCTTTCAAACTGGAACACACCGACCGTTTCGCCGCGGCTCATGAGTTCGAAGGTCTCGGGATCGTCGAGGGGTATCTCGGCGATGTCCTTGCCGCCCAGCCACTCGCAAGCGCGCTCGATCACGGTGAGCGTCTTGAGCCCGAGGAAGTCGAACTTCACCAGCCCCGCCTGCTCGACATATTTCATGTTGAACTGGGTGACCGGCATGTCGGAGCGCGGATCGCGGTAGAGCGGCACCAGCTCGTCGAGCGGACGATCGCCGATCACCAGGCCGGCGGCATGTGTCGAGGCGTGGCGATAGAGCCCCTCGAGCTGCAGGCCGATGTCGAGCAGGCGCGCCACCTGGGGGTCGCTGTCGCGCTCCTCCTGCAGGCGCGGCTCGTTGTCGATCGCTTCCTGCAAGGTCACCGGATTGGCGGGATTGTTCGGCACCATTTTGGTCAGGCGATCGACCTGGCCGTAGGGCATCTGCAGCACGCGCCCGACATCGCGCAGCACCGCCCTCGCCTGCAACTTTCCGAAGGTGATGATCTGAGCCACGCGGTCGCGGCCATATTCCTCCTGCACGTGGCGGATCACCTCGTCGCGGCGGTCCTGACAGAAGTCGATGTCGAAATCCGGCATCGACACGCGTTCCGGATTGAGGAAGCGCTCGAACAGCAGGCCGAACCGCAAGGGGTCCAAGTCGGTAATCTTGAGCGCCCAGGCAACCGCCGAGCCAGCGCCGGAACCGCGCCCGGGGCCGACGGGAATCCCATGGTCCTTCGCCCACTGGATGAACTCGGCGACGATAAGGAAGTAGCCCGCGAAACCCATCTCGACGATGACGTCGAGCTCGAAATCGAGCCGCTCCCAATAGGCCTC
>CAZKTK010000417.1:0-3300 GCA_964555535.1 uncultured Rhodospirillaceae bacterium | reverse complement strand
TGCTCGACAGCGGCTTCTTCGGGCGCATCCTCGCCGTCAAGATCGACTTCGGCTATTGGATTTTCAAAGGCGACTGGCAGCGCGGCCAGCGGCCGTCGTGGAACTACCGCAAGGAGGACGGCGGCGGCATCGTCCTCGACCTCATGCCCCACTGGCGCTACGTGCTGGAGAACCTGTTCGGCGCCGTCACCGATGTCAGCTGCCTGGCCCTCAACCAGACCACGGAGCGCTGGGACGAAAAGGGCCGGCCCTATGCGGCGACCGCAAACGATGCCGCCTTCGCCACCATGCTTATCGACGAAGAACTGCCCGTGCATGTGGCGACATCATGGGGCACGCGGGTGCGCCGCGACGACATCTCGGTGATCCAGGTCGACGGCGTGCTCGGCAGCGCCGTGGTTGGGCTCTACGATTGTTGGATTCAGCCCCGCGCCGCCTCGCCGGCGCCGGTCTTCAATCCCGATCCCAGCAACCGTCACGATTTTCACGGGGACTGGCAGCGCGTGCCCGACAATGGCGACTTCCCGAGCGCCTTCAAGATTCAGTGGCAGCTGTTTGCCCGCCACGTCATGGAGGATTTCCCCTTCCCCTGGGATCTGCGGGCGGGCGCCAAAGGCGTTCAGCTCGCCGAATGTGCCCTGCAAAGCTCCGATCAGCGCCAATGGGTGAAGATTCCCGACATTCCCGCGTGAATCGTCTTGGCTGCGAGGGCGCGGTCAGCGATGATCGCGGCTAGCCACAGCCAGGATCTAGGGAGAGCAAGAACATGTCCATGATGACGAGAGCGTTGGTCGCAGGTATCGCCATTGCCGGCACCGGCACGGCGGCACTGGCCGGCCCCGAGCGGATCAACTTCCCGAGCGACTATCGCGACAGCTTCGTACAGTACTATGCGGGCGAGCGCGCCAACGGCACGCAATATGCCATCATCTTCGCCAACTCGGTGGCAGCGGCAGCCGCCGCAGCGAACGACGGCATGCTGCCCGACGGCTCGCAGATCGTGATGGAAGTCTACAAACCGCAGATGAATGCCAATGAGGATGTTTTCCGCGACAGCAACGACTCCCTGATACCGGGCCAGCTCGCGGCCATCGCCGTGATGGAGAAGCAGGCCGGCTGGGGCGCGGACTATGGCGAGGACGTTCGCAATCGCGACTGGGACTTCGGCATCTTCACGCCGGCGGGCGAGATCAAAAGCGACAGCTCGATGGCCTGTCTCGAATGCCACGTGGGCTACGGCGACACCGCCCACATGCACACTTACGACGCGCTGGTCTCGAACGCCGCCGAATAGGCACTTGCGACCGCCGCCCGGGTCTTGCCCGGCGTGGCGGCATCGCCGATCACGACCACCGCCGTGTCCAGCTGCCGCCGCAGGTCTTCGCCTGTGGCGGCGCGGGCGCGGTAGTAGAGCCAGTCGCGCGGAACCGGCAGCCAACGCGCCAGCCGCAAACCCAGCCGCATCAGAGGAAAGCGATAACGCGCGCCGGTCGCCAGCACCACGCGGTCGAACCCGTCGAGTACGCCTGTCATGGCGAACGGGTCAGTGGCGAGGCGGATATCGACCCCAGCGGCACGACAGAGACTTTCAAGCGAACCGATATAGGCATCGAAAGCCCCTTCGGCGGCCTCGACCTCCTGGAACAGCGGTGCCTTCGCCGCCAGCCGCAAGGCTCCGCCGAGACGGTCAGCGCGCTCAAACAGGGTAACGGCATTGTGCTCCGCCATCAGCCAAGCATAGCTCAGCCCCGCCGGGCCGCCGCCGATCACCGCGATGCGCTCGCCGCTGACGGCAAGCGCCCTGCCCTCGAATTCGCCTTCGCGCCCCATGGCGGGATTGACGATGCACGACAGCGGCGCCCCACCGCGCATGCCGTTGACGCAGGAATTGCAGGCGAGGCAGCGGCGCACGGGCTCGCCCGCCTTTACCTTGCGCGGCCAGTCCGCATCGGCGAGCAGCGGCCGGCCCAGCGCCACGAAGTCCGCCTTGCCGTCCGCCAGCGCAGCTTTTGCGAGATCGGGATCGCCGAGCCGCGCCACGGTGATGACCGGCACGGAGATGCGCGCTTTCACCTGTGCCGCGAAGTCGAGGAAGGTCGCATCCGCCATGGCCATGGGCGGGATCATGATGCTCGGCGGCTGGGAGCGATAATGCCCGGCCGTGACGTGAATGGCATCGGCACCGCGCGCGGCCGCCCATTCGGCGACCCGTATGCCGTCAGCCAGCGGCATGCCCTCGTTGAAAAAATCCTCGACCGTAAGGCGGAAGATCACGGCGAGTTCGGGCACGGCTGCCTTGACGCGTTCGAGAATGTCGAGACCGAAGCGGGCGCGGTTCTCCAGGCTGCCGCCATAGGCATCGTCGCGGACGTTCTCGGCGGGGCAGAGAAACTGCGAAATCAGATAGCCGTGGGCGGCATGGATCTCGACGGCATCGAAACCGGCGGCGGCCGCGCGCTCGGCGGCGGCGACAAAAGCGGCGGTGGTCTGCTCGATGCGGCCTAAGCTCATGGCCTCGGGCACGATGGTCTCCATGGTGCCTTCATAGACGTCGTGGGGCACGGCCGATGGTGCGATCGGCGTCTCGCCGCAAATGTCGGCGCGGGTATGGCCGCCGCCGTGGCCGAGCTGGATGGCGGCACATGCGCCTTCGGCCTTGATTGCCGCGGTCAGGCGCCGCAGGCCGGGCAGATAGCGGTCGTGATAGATGCCAAGCTCACGATGCCGGTGACGCCCCACCGCCTCGGGCGAGGCCATCTCGACCGTGACCAGCCCCACGCCGCCACGGGCGCGGGCACGAAAATAGGCGATGGTGGCGTCGGTGACCTCGCCGCTCTCGGCAGCCGAGCGCGTGGTCATGGACGGCATGACGATGCGGTTCGGGATCTTCAGCGGCCCGATCCGCCCCGCATCGAACAGATCGGTCACTCGGCGGCTTCGGCGAAGGCCCCTTCCCGGCCGATGCCGGCTTCGTCGAGCGCCACTTGCAGGCGGGCGATCTCGCCATCCGGCAATTTCATCAGCGGCGGCCGCACCACCGCCTTGTCGAGGCGCCCGAGCAGCACCAGGCATTCCTTCATGCGATTGTGCATGTCGAGGAAGGGCGGCGCATAGAACGCCTGTGCCAGGGGATAGATGCGATCGTTGACCGCCTGCGCACGGGTTAGATCCTTGGCCTGTACAGCCTCGAACAGTGCCACCTGCAGATCGGCGATGACACTGCCGGCGCCTGACAGCAAGCCGCCGGCCCCCATGGTCAGCGAGCTCATCAGCCAGGCGCTGTGGGTGGTCAGCACGGTG
>CAZKTK010000416.1:0-3312 GCA_964555535.1 uncultured Rhodospirillaceae bacterium | reverse complement strand
AAAGGCCGGTTATGCACTAACAATCGCCATGGACCAGTCGATGGGGGCTGATCACGTCTGAAGGATGGATTTCTGATTATGGCCGTAGCAGTTTGCGCACAAAATATGCGCTGGTTCGCCCGCCGCTGTTTCTGGCTTCAGCACATAAGCAAATTGACCGGAAGCGATTTCCTTGAGTTCGTAGCGTTGCTTGTCAGCTTCCCATGCTTCAAGTTCTGCCAATTGTTCTTCAAGGCTGCTTACACGCTCAACCAGCGCCGATTGCGTCTGTTGTGCGATGAGAATTTTTTCCTGGAGTTCTATGACCGCAACGTTTCGAGCGGCAGCATCGGAGATATCCCTCAATCCCTTCGCTAGATCGAGCATGGTCTTGAAGGCGCTCAGGCCAGCGGCAAACTCGGCAACCATATCAATCCTCCCCGCTTTGGTTGAGGATTGATGCTAACAACTCGCGGAATTGTTGACGAGTCAGAACTGGCTTAGACGTTCGCCCCGACAGCAGTCCGCCGATAGGTGAGGCGCTTGCCCTCGATGCCCTTGAGGGCTTTCGTGGCGCGGTCTGCGTCTTCGATATCGCGCGTGTTGTAGCGGCAATTAAACTCGCAGAGGTAACGCTTCAAGTGCTTCTCGGCACAGTACTGATAGACACCCTTCATGCCGCGCTTGAAGATGGAAAATAGCCTTCGAGCGTATTGACGTGGATACCGTGGCCACGGGCGTACTCAGCAAAGCTGTGGTTGACTGACTTGTGGGATGCGAACTGCTTGCCTGCCGCTTTGTAATAATCCCCGGCTAATTCCTCATCAATAGCCCAATCGCACAGTTCCGATGTGTGCGGGGGCCGGCTCATTAACGGCTACGCCTTTCATGAAATCGCAAGACAGGCAGCGCGCCATCCGGCGCGCTGCTTTTTTTTGCGTGCGCATTTTCCCAACAGCAAGGATTTCCCCATGCCCATCAGACGCGTCACCTCAAACTCGCCCCGCCTCTCCGGCACGGTAGGAAAGTCCACCATCAACCGCCCCCACGACGTTGCCCTCGTCCAGGCCCTGCCGGGCGAAGTCACGTGTCGCTCCGACCGCCGACCTCGTTGGGGTCTGCCAGGCCGTTTCGAAGCCCTCGAACTCGGTGGGGATCGACTGAATTTCGGCGATGATGTCGGCGGGAATATCCGGGCGGATGTCGGAGGATATGCTGGCATAGGAGACATCGACGGCACCGCCGAAGCGCGATCCGATCACTTTGGGCAGCTCGTCGTAGCGTCCGATGGCCGCGAACAGCCCGACCACATCGTCGCTGATCTCGGCAGCCATCTCGTCCCATTGTCCGGCCTTGGTCATGGCGTTCAGCTTGCGGCCGAGATCGCCCAACCCATGATGCTCTAGGACAGGCCAATAGCTCGGCGTCGATCCATAGAAGGCAATTCGATAGCGTATCCACTCGACTGTCTTCGCCACCTCTTCGTCGGTCTTCCCGGTCGCGACGAAGCCGCCGCCGGCGATCTCGAAATGCTTTCGGGCCTTGCCGGACTTTCCCAGGCCTTCACGGATCTTCGGCAGCACGACGTCTTCGAGATAGGCGCGCGTACAGAACGAATGAAGCCGCACGCCGTCCGCGACTTCGCCGGACAGCCGCAAGGTCAGCGGGCCGACCGCGGCCATGGTGATCGGCACGCTACGTTGCGCGCCCGAGGGGGGTACGAAATTCGGTGTCATCAGTGTGAAGGTGTAGTGCTCACCTTCGAAGCGAAGCGGCTCGCCGAGCTCCCAGCATCGCCATATCGCGCGCAAGGCCTGTATGTATTCGCGTAGCCGTGGCACGGGCGGCGACCATTTGACCGAAAAGCGCTTTTCGTTATGCGGCTTGATCTGGGTGCCGAGGCCAAGCACGAACCGGCCGTTGGACGCAAGCTGAAGATCCCAAGCGGTGTTTGCCACCACCATCGGGCTGCGCGCGAAAGCGATCGCCACGGCCGTGGTCAGCATGACGTCGGATGTGTTTACCGCTGCGACCCCGAGCGCCATAAACGGATCATGGCGGTTTTCCATGGTGCCAACGTAGTCGAACCCGGCCGTCTCGGCGGCCTGTGCCGCACCCGCAATATCGTTGAGGTCGGCCTGCGGCAACGTAGTAAAGACTTTCACGGCTCCGGGTCTCCTCGCGGTCGGCACGGCGATCTCCGCCGGGCGGCATTGTAGGACAATGCCTATGGCGCACAAATTTTCACACACAGACCCCGGTGCTTGACTCCCACCGCTATATCTTTCTATATATATCGAGCTCTGTATTCGGGGATATACGACGGTCTTGCAGCGTCCGATCGCCGCCGGAGAGATCTGATGTACCGTTCCCTGAGTCCTTCCTACCGTGCACCCTTCCGCCTGATCGGCGGGAGGGTGTGCGTTTTTCTGTGCCTGTTCGCCTGGATCGCGCCGGCGCAAGCGGAGCAGGTGCTCGTCTTCGCCGCTGCCAGCACGCGCGATGCGGTGCTCGAAGCCATCGACGCCCATGGCGGCGACGTGGTGGCCTCGTTTGCGGCCAGCTCCACCCTGGCGCGGCAAATCGAGAACGGCGCGCCCGCCGCCCTGTTCCTCTCGGCCAATGCCGCCTGGATGGACCGCCTGGACTCTCTCGGCCTGTTGCAGGCGGGCTCGCGGCAGGACCGGCTCGGCAACCGCCTCGCCCTGCTCGCGTCGCCCGATACCGAGCTGCCGCAAGGCCCCATCGTGCCCGACTTCCCCCTTGCCGACTGGCTCGGTGACGGCAGGCTGGCCCTGGCCGACCCGGACCATGTGCCGGCGGGCCGCTATGCCCGCGCGGCCCTCGAAAGCTTGGGCGTCTGGCAGGCGGTGGCGCGGTCGAGCGTGCGCGCACCCCACGTGCGCGCGGCGCTGGCCCTGATCGAGCGCGGCGAGACCCCGCTTGGCATCGTCTATGAGAGCGACGCCCGCGTCTGTGCCAGCTGCCAGGTGGTCGGCATTCTGCCTGCGGACAGCCATCCGCCGATCCGCTATCCCCTGGCGCTGATCGATGGCCCGGCCGGCGAGGCCGCGCACGCCTTCCACGCCTTCCTCTTGAGCGAGACCGCGGCGGAGATATTCCGCCGCCACGGTTTCGCCGTCCGGTGACCGGCATGCTCACGCCTGAGGAATGGCAGGCCATACGCCTCAGCCTGCAAGTCGCCTTTTGGAGCGTCGGCATCAGCCTGCCGCTTGGCATTCTGATGGCCTGGCTGTTGGCGCGGCGCCGCTTTCCCGGCAAGACCCTGCTCGACGGCATCATTCACCTGCCCCTGGTGCTGCCGCCGGTGGT
>CAZKTK010000415.1:0-3315 GCA_964555535.1 uncultured Rhodospirillaceae bacterium | reverse complement strand
TCGGCGCGCCCGTCGACTGGCATCAGGACTGGGCCTTCTATCCCCACACCAACGCAGACATCCTGGCGGTCGGTGTCATGCTCGACGACATGACCCCCGAAAACGGCCCGCTCATGGTGCTGCCGGGCAGCCACAAGGGGCCGGCCTACGATCATCACAACGACAATGTCTTCTGCGGCGCCATGGACATGGCCGCCTGCGGTCTCGATGTGGCCGACGCAGTGCCGGTGTTGGGGCCGCGCGGCTCCATCAGCCTCCACCATGTGATGACCGTGCACGGCTCGTCGCTCAACACGTCGGGTGCGGACCGACGGCTGCTGCTGTTCGAGATGATGGCGGCGGATGCCTGGCCGCTGATCGGCGCGCCGCACCGCTATCAGGGCCTGGACGATTTCCGCGCCCGCGTCGTCACCGGCGAACAGACTCTGGAGCCGCGGCTGGAGCGCGTGCCGGTGCGCATTCCCCTGCCGCGCCCGGCCGATGCCGGCTCGATCTACGATGTGCAGAAGAACATGGCCAAGCGGCAGTTCGCGACCTATGAGGAGCGCACCGAAGCGGCCGAATAGGCCTGCCGACTACCCGGCCAGGGGAAACTCGATCCAGAAGGTGGAGCCTTCGCCGACCACGCTGTCGAAGCCGATGGCGCCGCCCATGCTTTCGGTGAGCTGACGGCTGATCGAGAGCCCGATGCCCGTTCCCTCGATGCGGGACGTATCGGCGCCCAGGCGGGAGAAGGGGCGGAATATTTCCGCGCGGTTCTCGGTGGCGATGCCAGGTCCGGTGTCGGTCACGCTTATCCGCAGCATGACATTGCCGGTGATGGCCAGGTCGGTTTCGACCGTGCCCTGCTGGCGATTGTATTTCACGGCATTGGAGAGAAGGTTCAGGAGCACTTGCTTGAGCCGGCTCACATCCGCCTGGATTCGTGTTTCGACCGGGATGTCCGTGTGAAAATGCAACGCGATGCCGCGGCGGTCGGCCACCGGCGTCATGACCGCAAGGCTCTCCCTAACGGCTTCTGCAGGATCGACCGTTTCCATGGACAGGTCGAGTTTTCCGGATTCGATGCGTGAGAGGTCCAGAATCTCGTTGACCAGCGTCAGGAGGTGCTGGCCGCCATCGAGAATGTGTCCCACGTTCGTCTTCTGATCCTCGGTCAATGGGGGATCCGAATAGTCCCGCAGCAATTGCCCGAAGCCGAGAATGGCATTGAGCGGGGTGCGCAATTCATGGCTTACTAGAGAGAGAAAATTGTCTTTCGCCTGATGCGCCCGGGCGGCATCCGCTTCCGCCTTCTTGCGTTCTGTGATGTCGAGGTAGGCGGATTGCATGGCAATCTCCCCCTCCCATTCGACCAGGGTAGGCCAGTTCTCCAGCCAAGTCGTGGAGCCGTCTTTCCTCAACGCCTTGAATTCCCGGATCGTCGTAACCGGCTCGCCGCGCAAACGGCCCTCGCGGGAGGCGCGAAGCCGCTGCCGATATTCCGGATGCACATAGGCATCGACCGACGGTATGCGGAGAAAGTCTTCCGGATCGTCATAGCCCAGGATGTCGGCGATCGCCTGATTGGCGAACACCGCTTCGTCCTTGCCGAAGACGACCAGCCCTTGGATCGAGCCTTCGACCATGTTGCGAAACTTCTCTTCGCTCTGCCGCAGTGCCTCAACGGCCTTCTTGCGTTCGTCGATGTCCACATAGGTGACCTGAATGGCCGGCATCTGGTCCCACTCGACCAATGTCGGCCGCATTTCGAGCCAAATTCTGGAACCGTCCTTGCGGACGGCCTGAACCTCGTACATGGTGGGTACGTCGCCGCCATGCAGGCGCGCAGCGCGATAGGCGGCAATGCGTTCCACCTCATCCGGGTGCAGGATATCGTCCGCCGATGACATGCGAAGGATGTCGTCAGGGCCGTCATAGCCGAGGATGTCGGTGATCGCCTGGTTCGCGAAGACGGGCGCGTTGTCCAAGAGCACAACGAGCCCTTGAATCGAACCTTCTACAAGGTTGCGGAACCGTCTCTCGCTAAGCCGCAGCTCAGCCTCATCAAGCCTATCCGCAGTGACCAAATTCAGCCCCCCAACGCCAAACGTAATCTAGCGTACATATAGAGCGTGGGTTGTGACTTAATCCTGATCAACTCTTCTTCAGGGCGTGGGGCGCTGGCCACCTGGCTGCACTTTTCACGGCTAACCCAAAGATTTGCTCGCGATCTCGTAGACGTCCCGTGACAGCTGTGGCACGGCAAGAACACGCTCCAGCGCCTGGCGCATGAGCTTTTGGTGGTGAGGGGCAAAGCGGCGCCAACGGCCCAGCGGTTGTAACAGCCGTGCTGCGACCTGGGGATTGATGCCGTCAAGTTCAATGACGCGATCGACGAGGAAACGGTAACCGGCACCGTCGGGGGCATGGAAGCGCAAGGGGTTGCCGGCGGCGAAGCGGCCGATAAGGGCGCGCACCTTGTTGGGGTTGGTCAGCGAGAAGGCCGAATGGCCCATCAGCTCTTCAACACGGGAGAGGGTTTCCGGCAATGCCTTGCCCTCGCGATCCAGCAGGCCCATGGCCAGGGGAATGTGCAGCGCCGGGCCGTCTTCGTCACTGGCGCCGCTGCTCACGCTTTGGCGGACGATCAATTCATAGCTCTTGTCGTGATGATGATGGCGACCCGATACGGTCAGCTCCGGTGTGCCGGGCACATCGTACCAAAGCGCGAGCTGGCTGAGGTCGCGCCCGCTCGCATCCGCCATGGCGGCGAGAAAATCGTCACAGGTTGCCGCCTCGCCATCGTGGCGCTCGACATAGAGGTCGATGCCCTCGCGATAGGCCTCGGCACCGAGGAGCGTGTGCAGCATGCGCACGACTTCGGCGCCCTTCTCGTAGACGGTAGCGGTGTAGAAGTTGTTGATCTCGATATAGGAGGGCGGGCGCACCGGGTGCGACAACGGGCCGGCATCCTCGGCGAACTGGCGTGCCCGCAAGGCCCACACATCCTCGATGCGTTTTACCGGGGCCGAGCGCATATCGGCGGAGAATTGCTGGTCACGAAAGACGGTCAACCCTTCCTTGAGGCTGAGCTGGAACCAGTCCCGGCAAGTGATGCGATTGCCTGTCCAGTTGTGAAAATATTCATGGGCGACTATCGATTCGATCAGTGCATAATCCGCGTCGGTGGAGATTTCCGGGTCGGCAAGGATGTATTTGGCGTTGAAGACATTGAGGCTCTTGTTCTCCATCGCCCCCATGTTGAAGTGCGAGATGGCCACGATATTGAAGAGATCGAGATCGTATTCCAGGCCATAGGCCTCTTCGTCCCAG
>CAZKTK010000414.1:0-3348 GCA_964555535.1 uncultured Rhodospirillaceae bacterium | reverse complement strand
CCGCGACACGCTCCAGCCGAGTGACCGGTGTTGGTGACGATGTGCCAAATGTGCGGGAGAGCCTTGCTGGTCTCCTTCACGCCGTCCTATTGTCGCAGCTCACGGATCACTGTCAGGATGCTGTAGAGGACCCAGACGGCGAGCCCAATGTAGATGCCCCAAACAACCCTCGGGTCCAAGGTCTCGGGCTCCATCCCCCCTTGCGCATTTTCGGGAGAGAACTCGGCATAAGCCCTGACAGCCATGCCGATGAGAAGGGCCAGGAAAAGATGAATGACGGCGCAGTCAATCCGCGACATGCCGCGTTCGTCGCGCATGACGTCGCGCAGCGTCTGCCGGAGACGTCGCCTCAGCGTATTCCGAGACCAACCCACGGCATCGAGCCCTGCTGACCGCCGTCGCTTTTGCAATGTCTCGATCCCGTTTTCATTGCCGCTGATAGTTCTCCGCGGAGCAGCGTCGCCGCTCTCACTTTCGTCCCGGATCACCCCTTGGCTCGGCGGTTTCCGCTAACCGTGAAGCGCCCTAAACCGTGAAGCCGCTGTCCACGGGCACCACCTGGCCCGTCATCATGGCCGAGTCGTCGCTGGCGAGGTAAGCGGCCGCGGCGGCGATATGCTCGGGTTCACAGAGGCCCAGCAGGTGGCGCGCGCGCGAGGCCTCCAGGTTGCCGTCGCTTTCGAACATCTTGCGCACGCGCTCGGTCATCACCGCGCCCGGTGCCACCACATTGGCACGCACGCCGTCGCTGGCATATTGGGCGGCGATGGCGCGGGTCAGAGCCGTGACGCCGCCCTTGGCTGCCGTGTAGCTGTCGCGCCCCGGCAGGCCGCGCGAAGCGACGATGGAGCCGGTATTGATGACCACGCCGCCGCCGTTCGCCACCAGTTTCGGGATGCCGAACTTGCAGACCAGGAAGGTGCCGAACAGGTCGAGGCCGATGGCGCGCCAGAACTCGTCGATGGGCACCTCGGTGACCGGGCCGTCGACCATCGTCGAGCCGCCGGCATTGTTGTAGAGGATGTCGAGGCCGCCGAAGGCCTCTTCCGTCGCCTATAGAGCCGCCTCCACCTGGTCGGGCTCTCTCACGTCGGTCTCGACGAATATCGCGCTCTCGCCGACGATCTCGGCCGCCTCGCGACCGCCCTCCGCATCGATATCGGCAATGGCGACGCGGGCGCCCTCGGCGGCGAAACGCAATGCCGCCGCACGACCGATACCCTTGGCAGCGCCCGTGATGAAGGCGCGCCTGCCTTCAAGCCGCGACATGGTGCCGCCTACATCGCGTTGTGGCGCGGCCGCTCGCCGGGCTCGTAACCGCGCGGGATCGTGGTCGGCTTCGCATCCACCGCGAAATCGTCCCCCTCGGTATCGGCGGCACTGACGCGCACCGACTGCAGCTTCTCAGGCAGATCGAACATGAAATCGGGATCGGACGCCACCGACGCCCAGAGCTGCATGTTCGCCACCGCGCCGCTCTCGTTGCCGACACTCATCTGGTCGATGTAATGGGCCGGCACCACCTCGCCCGTGGCCTCGTTGACGACCAGGCCCGTATGCATGGGATGGCCGATCTTCAGCTTCAGGCGGCTGTTACCGTCGGGCCGCACGAACTGGCGCATCTTGATCTCGCCGAGAGCGAGATAGCTGCGCGGCGGGGCCGCCTGGCAGCCGCCCGGCGTGCCCACATGGACTTGTTGATGGACCACGTGCCAGACCCCGTCCGGGTCCATGGCCGCAAGGCGGATCGGCGTCGATTGCTCGAGGCGAATGTTGAAGCCGATGGCATTGACCGGCTGCTGCGGGAAGATGCGCGCGACCTGCGGAAAGGGGTTGTTCTCGACGAACAACGCGATCTCGGCCACCGCATAGGGCGCGGTGCGGAAATCGAGCACCACCGGCACGCTGAAGGCTTCCTCCACACTCTCGGGCACGACCAGCGAGACGCTGTCGTCGTAGACCACCTCGGCGCCGTCGAATTCAAGGTCGAGAATATCCTGCCAGGCCTCGGTTCCCAGCGGATCGGCAAGGGCGATGGCCGGGGCCAGCGCCAGCGCAAAGGCAGCGGATTTCAGCATCGGCAGGACTCCTTATGGCTGTCGGCGCCCACCCTAAGGGCTCTAGCTGTCGTCGGCAAGCAGGCTGCTGGCGACGTTGATGTACTTGCGCCCCGCTTCCTGGGCGCAGGAGACGGCGTCGGCCAGCGGCTTCTCGGCCCGCACGCTGGCGAGCTTGATCAGCATCGGCAGGTTGACCCCGGCGATCACCTCAACGCGCTCCTCGTCCATGATGGAGATGGCGAGGTTCGACGGCGTGCCGCCGAACATGTCGGTCAGCACCACCACGCCCTCGCTCTGGTCGACCAAGGCCACGGCGTCGATGATCTCCGTGCGCCGCTGCTCCATGTCGTCGTCGGGGCCGATGCAGATGCTCCGCATGGCCTCCTGCTTGCCCACCACGTGCTCGGTGGCGGCCACGAACTCTTCGGCCAGGCGGCCATGGGTGACGAGTACAATACCGATCATGGGTGCGCTGTTCCTTGGCTGACCCGGCGTTATACCTGATTTAGGGCGTTGTGGGCTGCCGGTCGACATCGCGATGGGCGATTTGCACCGTGACACCCGCCTCGTCGAGGCTTGCGGCGAGGCGCTCGGCAACCGCAACGGAGCGGTGGCGGCCCCCCGTGCAGCCGACGGCAAGGGTGAGATAGCTCTTGCCCTCCGCCGCATAGCGCGGCAGCAGCGGCAGCAACCAGGCCGTCAGGGAGTCGAAAAACGGCGCAAAGGCGTCGTCCGCCGCCACATAGTCGGCGACCCCCGCATCGCGGCCGGTGAGCGGGCGCAGCGCGTCCACATAGTGCGGATTGCGCAAGAAGCGCACGTCGAAAACCAGGTCCGCGTCGCGCGGCAGGCCGTGGCGAAAGGCGAAGGAGGTGACGAAGACACGCAATCCCGCCTCGTCGTCGAGGGCGAAATGGCCCACCAGCACGCGCCTGAGCTCGGCCTGATTGAGGCGCGAGGTATCCAGCGCCAGGTCGGCGCGGGCGCGCACCGGATACATCACGCTGCGCTCTTGGCGGATGCCGTCGCTGACCGGCCTGTCATCGGCCAGCGGATGGGGCCGGCGGGTCTCGGTGAAACGCCGGCGCAGCACGTCGTCGTCGCAATCGAGAAACAGCAGGCGGGTGTCGAGTTCGGGGTGTGCAGCCAGGGAATCGAGCTCGGCGAACAGGGAATCGATGCGGAAATCGCGCGTGCGCACGTCGATGCCGACCGCCAGCGCGCTCGTCGCCGGCAGCAGATTGTTGACCATGCCGAGGGGCAGGTTGTCGACGACCTCGTAGCCGAG
>CAZKTK010000413.1:0-3362 GCA_964555535.1 uncultured Rhodospirillaceae bacterium | reverse complement strand
CTTCATGATCAGCCCTTCCATCTGCGCAGCGCCAGCTGGTGCGCGGGCGGCAACTGTCGTAAGCTCCGTCTAGGCTCCAACATGGGGGCGAGGCATGACGCGATCAATCGGCTTGGCGGTTTTTGCTGCGGCGGCGCTGTGGGCGGTCCCGCTTGCGGCGCAGGCGGGCGACTGCGCCGCCTGCGCCTGGGAAAAGCACGATACCGTGGGCCATCACGCCATTGCCGAGGAAGACTTGGACGCGGCGGAGGCCGCCTTTGCCTCGGCGCTCGAGGTGGCGCGCGGCTTTCTCGCCGGGGATTGGCGCCTGATCGAGAGCCTGGGCGATCTGGCCCTGGTGGCGCGCCGTCGCGGGGACGCCGAGACCGAGCTCAGTTTCCGTCGCCAGGCCTTGGATGCGGTCCGAGATGCGGAGGAGAGGCTTGCCTTCGCACGCCTCTACGGCAATGAAGCCGCAGTCGAAGCGCTTGACACGCTCGGTAGAGACGCGGAGAGCGAACCCTATCGCCTGGCCGCGCTCGAGGACCGGCGCGCCCTGTTCGGTGCAGAGGACCCTGAGCTCGCCGTCTATCTGCTCGATCTGGCCTCCCACTACCGCGAGATGGAGCGCATCGACGACGCCATCGCCGCCGCCGAGAAAGCGGCGGCCGTGCGCCTAAGCTTCGCCGAAGAGGACGACCGCCCCTATGCGGCTGCGCTCGATTTCCTGGCCATGCTCTACGTCGCCGCTGGCCGCGATGGCGAGGCGGCTGCCGCCTTGGCGAGCGTGCTGGCGATAGACGAGAAGCACCTCGGCACGGATCATGTTTTCGTGGCCGGCGTCATCGAGCAATATGTGCCCATTCTGCGGCGGCTCGGCCGCGAGGCGGAAGCGGACGAACTCGAATGGCGGGCCATGGATATCCGTGCCCGATCCGAAGCGCCGATGCGCGCCCAACCCAGTCCGGAGACGCAATGACATGATGATAAGCCGCCTTCTCTTCGCTGCTCTTGCAACGGCTCTCCTCACCGGCTGTCTGCCGCAGTTCGACCATCCGCTGCCCGGCGACAGCCCGGCCGACCCCGCCCTGCTGGGCGAGTGGCACGTGGAGAATGACGAAGGTGTGATGCTCACCCGCGTCAGCGAGCGCGACGACGGCCGGCTTACCCTGCTCATGTTGCACTCCGCCGAGGGGCAGGCCATCGAGGACGGAGATCGTATGGTGCTGGCCGCCGCAACGACCACCATCGGCAAGCAGCGCTATATGAGCATAGAAATCATCGAGTCCTCGGACGAGGATGTCGCGCCGCAGGGCCACTTCATTTGTCTCTACGCGATCGCGGAGCCGGTCCTGTCTGTGCGTTGCATGGCCACCGATCCCGTGATCGAGGATGTCGAGGCCGGGCTCCTCGCGGGCACCGTCAAACGTGACGAATATGTCGATGAGGTTTACATTCACGCCGATGGTGCGACGGTAGCCGCCTATCTGGCAAAGGCGAAGGTCGAGCGTTTGTTCGAGGAGGCATTGACGTTCGACCGCGCCGCGCCATAAGCGGCAGGCAATGCAATACACCCCGGGGAGGAAAAGGGCCCGCCATGACGACGATGCAACCGATCGATCTCGGTAACAAGCAGCTTCCGCGCAAGCTGGTGGAATCGCTTTACACCACCATGCGGCGCATTCGCGCTTTCGATCAGCGCACCCATGAGCTTTTCAACGATGGCGTGGTCAAGGGCACCGCCCACTCCTATGTCGGCGAGGAAGCCGTGGCAGCGGGTGTCTGTGCGGCACTCCGCGACGACGACTATTTGGCCAGCAACCATCGTGGTCATGGCCATTGCATTGCCAAGGGCGCCAATCTGGAGCGCATGATGGCGGAGCTGATGGGTCGCGATACGGGCTATTGTCGCGGTCTCGGCGGGTCCATGCACATCGCCGATCTCGATCTCGGCATTCTCGGTGCGAACGGCATTGTCGGCGCCTCCATGCCGCTGGCTGTGGGCGCAGGCCTGGCGGCCAAGCTGCGCGGACAGGGGCAGGTTTCCATCGCCTTCTTCGGCGACGGCGCCAACAACCAGGGCACGTTCCATGAATCCATGAACCTGGCATCGGTCTGGAAGCTGCCGGTCATCTTCATTTGCGAGAACAATCAATACGCCCTGAGCACGTCGTACCGGAACACAACGTCAGTGGAGCAGGTGGCGACGCGCGCGGCAGGCTACAGCGTTCCCGGTGTCACCATCGATGGCAACGATGTCGCCGAAGTGCATCTGGTGGCGGCGGAGGCTATCGAGCGCGCCCGCGCTGGCGAGGGGCCGACCCTGATCGAGGCCATGACCTATCGCTGGGGTCAGCACTCCATGCGCGCCAACATCCGTGATCCGCGTCCCGAGGCGGAATACGAAGAATGGGTCAACGACCGCGACCCCTTGGCGCGGCTCGAGACCGCCATCGCGTCGAACCGCGTGATCAGCAAGAAGCGCATGAAGGAGATCGACACGGAGGTTGCGGATGAGCTGGCAGGCGCCGAAAGCTATGGCAAGGCCGGGCCGGAGCCCGAGGTGGATGTCATGCAGGCCGCGGTTTACGCGACCCATGCCGAGGTTGTCGAGCCGGGGCCTGAGGGCGGCCGCGAGATGTCTTTCCCCGATGCGCTGAACGAGGCGCTCATGCAGGAGATGGAGCGTGACGAAAGCGTTTTCCTGATGGGCGAGGATGTGGGCGAGACCGGCGGCATCTTCCAGGTCAGCAAGGGGCTCTACGACCGCTTCGGCGCCGATCGGGTGCGTGATACGCCGATATCCGAAGCGAGCTTCGTCGGCTGTGGCGTCGGTGCCGCCATTGCCGGCATGCGCCCGGTGGTCGAGATCCAGATCTTCGATTTCGTGGCTCTGACCATGGATATGCTGGTCAACCAGGCCGCCAAGTTCCGCTTTATGCTCGGCGGCAAGCCCACAGTGCCGCTGGTGGTGCGTGGGCCCCAGGGCGGCGGCATTCGCCTCGCTGCGCAGCACAGCCAAAGCCTGGAAGCTTGGTTTACCCATGTGCCAGGCCTTGTGGTGGTGGCGCCGTCGACGCCTTATGACGCCAAGGGCCTGCTGACCTCGGCGATCCGTGACGACAATCCGGTGATCTTCCTCGAATCCAAACTGCTTTATCTCGGCGCTTCCGGGCCAGTGCCCGAGCAGCCCTATGCCATCCCCATCGGCAAGGCGGATATCAAGCGGCAGGGGACCGATGCCACCGTTGTCGCCACCAGCTCCATGGTTCCGCGAGCCCTCGGCGCGGCTGAGATGCTTGCGCGCGAGGGAATCGAGATCGAGGTTGTCGATCCGCGCACCCTCAAGCCGCTCGACGAGGAGACCATTCTTGCCTCGGTGG
>CAZKTK010000412.1:0-3364 GCA_964555535.1 uncultured Rhodospirillaceae bacterium | reverse complement strand
AAAATCTCTGCCTCGTGACATGAAACATCAAGTTCATCTGGGAAATAGGGGATAAAAGCTCATGGCGCTATATATAGGGCGTTTCGGCCTCGCGCGTAGGCGTCTACATGAAGGCGCCGATCTGCCAGGGCACGAACTCGTTGTCGCCATAGCCCAGCGCCTCGCTCTTGGTGGGCTCGCCGGACGCCGTGGCGAGTATCTTGGCGAAGATGCGCTCGCCGATCTCCTCGACGCTGGCGTCGCCGTCAACGATCGGCCCGCAATTGACGTCCATGTCCTCTTCGAGGCGCTGATACATGGCGCTGTTGGACGCGAGTTTTAGGCTAGGCGTGGGCTTGCAGCCGAAGGCCGAGCCGCGGCCCGTGGTGAAGCAGACCACGTTCGCGCCGCCGGCCACCATGCCGTTGACCGAGGTCACGTCATAACCGGGCGTGTTCATGAAGCAGAAGCCTTTCTCGGTGATCGGCTCGCCATATTGATAGACATCGACCAGATTGGTGGTGCCCCCCTTGGCGACCGCGCCGAGGGATTTCTCGAGAATGGTCGTCAGCCCGCCCGCCTTGTTGCCGGGGGAGGGGTTGTTGTTGAGTTCGGCGCCGTGCTTCTCGGCATATTCCTCCCACCACAGGATATGCTTGACCAGCTTGTCGCCGACGGCCTTGGAGACCGCGCGCCGGGTCAGCAGGTGCTCGGCGCCGTAGACTTCCGGGGTCTCCGCCAGCACAGCGGTGCCGCCATGGCGAACCAAGAGATCGGCCGCGGCGCCCAATGCCGGGTTGGACGTGATGCCCGAATAGGCGTCCGAGCCGCCGCATTCGAGGCCCAGAATGAGGTGGCTGGCGGGCACGGTCTGACGCTCGACCTTGTTGGCTTCGGGAAGCATGTCGCGAATACGCGCGATGCCTTCCTCGACCGTCTTGCGGGTGCCGCCGGTGTCCTGGATGGTCATGGTCGAGAGCATCTTGCCCGTTTGCCAGCCATGCTGCTCGACCATGCCGGCGATCTGGTTTACCTCGCAGCCGAGACCGACCGCGACGATGCCGGCGAAATTGGGATGGGACTTGTAGCCGTTCAGCGTGTTCTGCAGGAACTCCCAGCCGATGCCGTAATTCGACATGCCGCAGCCCGAGCCGTGGGTCAGTGCCACCACACCGTCGACATTGGGAAACTCGGCAAGCGCATCGCCGCGAAACGCATCGGCAATGTATTTCGCTACCGTTGCCGAGCAGTTCACCGAGCTGATGATGCCGATATAGTTGCGCGTCGCCACGCGTCCGTCTGCGCGCACGATACCCTGGAAGGTGGCGCGATCCGCTTCCGGCACGAGACCCGTGTCACGAACGTCCACGCCATAGGCGTAGTCGCGCTCGAACGCCTTCATCTCGACATTCTGGGTATGCACATGGGCGCCCGGCGCGATGTCCTGGCTGGCGAAACCGATGATCTGATTGTATTTGCGGACGGGCTCGCCGCTGGCGATCCCGGTCGTCGCTACCTTGTGGCCGACCGGGATTTCGTCGGTCGTCGACACCGCCTCGCCAGGGACGGCCATTGCCGGGGCGATGGTCTGCTTTGCGGTCACCACATTGTCCGCCTGATGCAGACGCACGGTCAGGATTTCGTCGGTCATGCGAACCTCGCGTTCTTCGAAATTTTTGAATGTCTCGATTAGGCGCAGATAATGCCAATCTTGCGGGTTGCGCAAGCACCGACTGGCGAAAACCGCAAAGCCCTTGCCGCCGCAAGCGCCGCGCCGCTATGTTCGCGCCTCGCAAGCGGGAGGACTCCAGCGAAATGCAGTATCGTGAAATGAGGTCGGGCCGATGAGCCTGGCTGGCAAGACGGCGCTGATTACAGCTGCCGGGCAAGGTATCGGGCGCGCCACGGCGGAGGCCTTCCTCGCCGCAGGCGCCAAGCTCTGGGCCACCGATATCGACGAGGAAAAGCTGGCCGGGCTCGATGGCGCCGAAACATTCGCTCTCGATGTTACGGATGTGCGATCGGTTTCCGCGGCGCGCGAACGCACGGGGCCAGTCGATATTCTCTTCAACTGCGCCGGTTATGTCGCCGTCGGCAACTTGCTCGAATGCGACGACGATGACTGGGAGCGTTCCTTCCGCATCAATGTGGATTCCATGCGCCGCACCATTGCCGCCTACCTGCCGGGCATGATCGATGGCGGCTATGGCCGCATTGTCAACATGGCCTCGGTGGCGTCCTCGGTGAGCGGCGTGAAAAGCCGTGCCGCCTATGGCGTGACGAAGGCCGCCGTTATTGGTTTGACCAAGTCGGTTGCAATGGACTACATCGAGCACGGAATCACGTGCAACGCCGTTTGTCCCGGTACCGTTGAGACGCCGTCGCTCGGAGAGCGTATCCAGGCATTCGACGATCCGGTCGCGGCGCGGCGCATGTTTATCGACAGACAACCCATGGGCCGCCTTGCGCAGCCCCAAGAAATCGCCGGGCTCGTCACCTATCTCGCGTCAGAGTCCGCGGCATTCATGACCGGCCAGGCAGTCGTGGTCGACGGGGGCATCAGTCTCTAGACCATATGATTGCCTAGCTACTTTGTTAACATTCGATCGGCCCGTCAGGGTCGAGGAGGCAATATGAAACTCGTACGTTACGGCCGCCCGGGCAAGGAAAAGCCCGGCCTCATCGATGCCGACGGCAAGCTGCGCGATCTCAGCGGCAAGATCGACGACATCACCCCCGACCTGCTGAGCCCCAAGGGCATGGCCAAGCTCGGGCGCTACAATGCGAAGCGCCTGCCGCTGGTCGGTGGCCGCCCGCGTCTCGGTGTGCCGTGGTCGCCGGTCGGCAAGATCATGTGCATCGGCCTCAACTATGTCGATCATGCCAAGGAGACCGGCAGCCCGATCCCCAAGGAGCCGATCCTCTTCATCAAGGCGAACAGCGCTTTGAACGGCCCCAATGACACCGTCGTCATGCCCAAGGGATCGAAGAAGTCGGACTGGGAGTGCGAGCTTGGTGTGGTCATCGGCACCGCCGCCAACAACGTGACCCAGAAGGACGCGCTGAGCCATGTGGCCGGCTATACCATCTGCAACGACGTTTCCGAGCGCGAGTGGCAGATGGAGCGCGGCCCGACCTGGACCAAGGGCAAGAGCTGCGACACCTTCGGCCCCATCGGCCCCTGGCTGGTCAGCGTCGACGAGGTCGACAACCCGCAGAAGCTCGACATGTGGCTCGACGTCAATGGCGAGCGCCGCCAGACCGGCAACACCAAGACCATGATTTTCGGTGTGGCAAAGCTGATCAGCTATCTCAGCAAGATCTTCACTCTGCAGCCGGGCGACGTGATTTCCACCGGCACGCCTCCGGGCGTCGGTGCCGGCAT
>CAZKTK010000411.1:0-3379 GCA_964555535.1 uncultured Rhodospirillaceae bacterium | reverse complement strand
CCTCGTCGATCAGCACCGCCAGGCCCATGCGGGAATCGTCGATGTCGTCGAGGGCAGGGTTGAGCGCGCCGGTGGGGCAGGCGGCGACGCAGGGAATGTCCTCGCACATCTCGCAGGGGGCCTTGCGCGCCACGAAGAAAGGCGTGCCGTCTGCCGCGTCATCGGCGCGGTCTGCGAGGCCGAGCGTCGGATAGGGACAGGCTCGCACGCACAGCCCGCAGCGCACGCAGGCACTCAGGAAGTCGGCCTCGTCCCGAGCACCGGGCGGGCGCAGCGTGCTGGGCGCATGCGAGCGGGCATCGCCTGCGACGCGGCCGAGTGCCAAGGTCATCAACCCGGCCCCGGCGGCGCCGCGCACGCCGCGGGCGAGGAACCGCCGGCGGTCGATGGGCTCGCCCCCTGCTCTCTGATGGCCCGTGGTCATGATTGCTCCGGCGCGTCGGCCGTCCTCAGGCTCTCACCACCCGGCAGGCGCACTTCTTGAAGTCGGTCTCTTTCGACAACGGATCCGTGGCGTCCAGGGTGAGCTTGTTGGTGAGCTGGCTCTCGTCGAACCAGGGCATGAAGACCAGCCCGCGCGGTGGCTTGTTGCGGCCGCGGGTCTCGAGCCGGGTCGCGACCTCGCCGCGACGCGTCTGAACCATGACCTCCTGGCCGCGACGCAAGCCACGCGCGGCGGCATCGTCGCCGTGCATGTAGAGCACCGCATTGGGGAAGGCGCGATAGAGCTCCGGCACGCGCCGGGTCATGGAGCCCGAGTGCCAATGCTCCAGCACGCGGCCCGTCGACAGCCAGAGATCGTACTCCTCGTCCGGTACTTCGGCGGCCGGCTCGAAGGGCGCGAAGATGATGCGCGCCTTGCCGTCGGGTTTGCCGTAGAACTTGACGCCGGCACCCTCGGGCACGTGCGGATCGTAGCCTTCGCGGAAGCGCCACAGGGTTTCCTTGCCGTCGATCACCGGCCAACGCAGGCCGCGGGCGTTGTGATAGGCCTCGAAGTCCGCCATCTCGTGGCCCGGCTTCGGCCCTTCGTACTGGAAGCGGCGGTATTCCTCGAAGAGTCCCTTCTGGATATAGAAGCCGAAATCCGTGGCTTCGTCATTGTCGAAGCCGGCTTGCGTTTCGGACAGCGGGAACTTGTCCACCTGACCGTTGGCGAAGAGCACTTCGTAGAGCGTCTTGCCGCGCAACTCGGGTTTGGCATCGAGCAGCTCAGCCGGCCACACCTCGTCGGTGGTGAAGCGCTTTGAGAACTCGACGACCTGCCAGAGGTCGGAGCGCGACTCGCCCGGCCCCTGCACCTGCTGGCGCCAGAACTGGGCACGGCGCTCGGCATTGCCGTAGGCGCCTTCCTTCTCGACCCACATGGCGGTCGGCAGGATCAGGTCGGCGGCGAGCGCGGTTACCGTCGGGTAGGGGTCGGAAACGACGATGAAATTGTCCGGATTGCGGTAGCCCGGCAGAGTCTCTTCGTTGAGGTTGGGCGCCGCCTGTACGTTGTTGGTGCACATGACCCAATAGGCGTTGATCTTGCCGTCCTTGAGCATGCGGTTCTGTAGCACCGCGTGATAGCCGGGTTTTCCGGGAATCGTGCCGGCCGGCAGACCCCAGACGCCTTCGGCGAAGGTGCGGTGCTTCTCGTTCATGACCACCAAGTCGGCGGGCAGGCGATGGGCGAAAGTGCCCACTTCGCGCGCCGTGCCGCAGGCGGAGGGCTGACCGGTGAGCGAGAACGGGCTGTTGCCGGGCTCGGAGATCTTGCCCATCAGCAGATGCACATTGTAGAGCAGGCCGTTTACCCAGACGCCGCGGGTGTGCTGGTTGAAGCCCATCGTCCAGTAGGACGAGATCTTCACATTCGGATCGGCATAGAGCTTGGCCAGCCGCTCGAGCTTCTCTGCCGGCACGCCCGACAGCTCGGCCGCATATTCGAGCGTATAGGGCGCAACGAGCTCAGCGTATTCCTCGAAGGTGATCTCGGTCAGCTTGCCCTTGCCGGCATTGGCTGCCGCCTGTTCCAGGGGATGCTCAGGGCGCAGGCCGTAGCCGATATCTGTTGCGGTCTTGGTGAAGACGACGTGGTTTTCCACGAAGTCCTTATTGTAGGCATTGTTGGTGATGATGTAGTTGGCGATGTAGTTGAGAATCGCCAGATCCGTCTGCGGTGTGAAGACCATGCCGTTGTCGGCCAGCTCGAAACAGCGGTGCTCGAAGGTCGAGAGCACGTGCACCTCGCAGCCCGGCTTGCTCAGCCGCGTATCCGTAAGGCGTGACCAAAGGATGGGATGCATCTCCGCCATGTTGGCGCCCCAGAGCACGAAGGCATCGGCATGCTCGAGGTCGTCATAGCAGCCCATGGGCTCGTCGATGCCGAAGGCACGCATGAAGGCACCGACCGCGGATGCCATGCAATGGCGCGCATTGGGGTCGATATTGTTGGAGCGGAAGCCAGCCTTCATCAGCTTGGCCGCGGCATACCCTTCCCAGATCGTCCACTGCCCCGAGCCGAACATGCCGATATTGGTCGGCCCGGCCTTGGCCAGCGCCGCCTTGAACTGCTCCGCCATGACGTCGAAGGCGGTATCCCACGAGACTTCCGTGAAATCGCCGTTCTTGTCGTACTTGCCGTCGGTCATGCGCAGCAGCGGCTTGGTCAGGCGGTCGCTGCCGTAGAGGATCTTCGACAGGAAATAGCCCTTGATGCAGTTGAGGCCCCGGTTGACCGGCGCTTCCGGATCGCCCTGGGTGGCTACCACGCGCCCTCCCTTGGTGCCGATCAACACACCGCAGCCGGTTCCACAGAACCGGCAGGCACTTTTATCCCAGCGGATGTCACCGGCGGCAGCGTCGGCCTCCGGAATAGCGGGCAGGGTGACGCCTGCGGCGCCGGCAGCTGCGATGGCGGCCTGGGACTTGATGAAATCGCGCCTGGAAAGGCTCATGACTCGGCTCCTGCTTCGACGGGCTCGATGTGGCTGTATACGACCGATGCGGCAAGCACGCCGTCGGTGTCTCGAATGTGATGGAGGGTCGCGGCGACGTCGTTCTCGCCGGGCAAATCCACGGTAACGACCAAGCGTCCTTCGGGACTGGCGCCGTGCACTTCGACGCCCGGAAGGTCGCTCAACGCGCTTGCCACGCGGTCCATATCGTCGGGCCGTGTCGATACGACAAGCCCACCGATATTCAACGCTTCCGACGTTGGCGCTTCCATTGGGGGATCACCACTCGACATCCGTCTAACCCTCCCTCGGAATCTTCAATGGCGAAACTGTCATGGTTCGCACCCGCTCGCCTTGATCAGGATCAAACTGGGGGCGATAGGTCTGAGGTGGTCCCACGAAATCGGACAGTTGTTTAAGGTGTATTCCATCGATTT
>CAZKTK010000410.1:0-3383 GCA_964555535.1 uncultured Rhodospirillaceae bacterium | reverse complement strand
ATGTGTTCACCTGTTCCTGCGTCAACGACATCACCGCCCCCTCCCGACAACATATCTGCTCGATCGCTTCATATTTGGTTCGTCTCGGTGCGTGATTGATCTAGATCAA
The DNA here is from genome assembly GCA_964555535.1 of uncultured Rhodospirillaceae bacterium. GTDB lineage: Bacteria > Pseudomonadota > Alphaproteobacteria > UBA7887 > UBA7887 > UBA7887. Next base: position 3,274 of record CAZKTK010000410.1, on the reverse strand, counting down.
TGCCGGCCCCCAGCGGGCAGGATAGCCGGTATCCCCCATGCGTTCCAGCCCGACCCCGCCGACGCCGCTCCGGCGACGGTGAGTTTGGGAGGCGATCCGGGCGATCTGGTACCCGGACTCGCAATTCACGGATGCGGCGTCCTTCGACCCGGCGCGTGATGTCGGTCAGTAGCGGCCGACCTCGATGGGTTCTTCATCGAACAGCTCCGCGACCCGCCGCCGCCAAGCCTCCAGCATCGCCCGTCTGTCCTCGTCGGTGACGCGCGCGGGTCCGTACGACAGCTGCGGACTCAATACGTCGAAGCCGACGAAGTTGAACATGCCGCGATGGATCGGCTTGAGGATCACGCTGATGTCGCCGTTGTCGCCATCCGCCTCGTACGCCGGGGCGGGCCCACCGGTGGTCAGCGACAGAACCGCCCGCCTGCCAACAAACCGACCGGTCTCGTAGCTGTGGCCACGGCCATAGACTCGTCCCCTCGCAAAAACCCGATCGACCCAGCCCTTGAGGATCGCCGGCAGGCCGAACCACCAGAGTGGGAACTGGAATATCAACAGATCGCACGCCTCCAGCTTCCGCAGTTCGGCCTCGACGTCCGGAGCGAAACCGTCATGGTCCGTGGCATGAGACTCTTCGGCTTGCGGCTTGAAGTAGTCCGGGTCCACGACCGTGGTGAAATTGCCACGGTCCGAGACCGCATGGAATCGCATGGCGTAGAGGTCCGACACCACGACCTCGTGCCCGGCGCCGCGGAGCGACTCCGCCGCGACCTCGGTGAGCGCGCCGTTGAAGCTTTTCGGTTCCGGGTGCGCGTGGACGATAAAGACATTCATGACCAGGTTCCCATTGGCGCCGGAAATCCGGCGGATCGTTTTCGGCGAGTTCCAAGGCGGGGTGGGTCGGCGACACGCCCAGGATACCGAGGGTGGGTGGTGGGCCCGGCAGGACTCGAACCTGCGACAACACCGTTATGAGCGGCGCGTTCTAACCAACTGAACTACAGGCCCACCGAGGTCGGAATCCAGGTATCGGGGATGTGAGCGCGGAAGGCAAGAGGGACGATCACGCCGCTTGGCGAAGAAGCGCGACAAATCGCTCGAGCGGCGCGGGTGCCGCGGTCAGGCCGAGCGAGACGCCGAAGTGGCCCTGGTTGCGGACGAAGAGGTTTTCCGGCGGTATGCCCCACAGCTTGGCGCGCGCGATGCCGCTTTCAAATGGCACGATGACGTCGCGCTCGCCGAGCACGATGACGATGCGCCCGACGTCTGTTGCCGGTGGCCCCTCGGGGTCGAGCAGCGGTCGCATGCGATCGAGATCCTCCGCCTGCCAACCGCTCAGCGCCTCGGCGACGCCGAGCCCGGCGGTCAAGCTGCCGTTGAAGACCACCGTGTCGATCGATTCCCCCGATGAGGTCAGCAGCGCCGCGTCGGGCCGTGCCGCGGCAGGCCAGTCCCGTGCAGCAGTCAGCACGAGTTGGCTTGTCAACGCCCCGAGGCTGATACCGAAAAGCCCTACCGGGCTGCCATAGGTCTCGCGCGCCCAGGCGATCAGGTGGCCGAGTTCGCGAATATGGGCCGCGAAATAATCCGCCAACCCCGCCGGCCCGCGCGCCAGGATGGGCTCACCGCCATAATGCCCTTCAAGCCGCCGCCGACCATGCCAGGGGCCTTCCGGCGAGATCACCCGCACACTCTGGGCCAGTCGCTCCGGCGCGCCCAGTCCGGCATCCCAGGCCTCGTCCTCCATGCAGATGCCATGGGCGAAGACCACCGTCGCCGCCGGCTCGCCGGCAGGCTCGTCGATACGCACCCAGCAGGTGTCATCCGTCACGTCATGGGGCGCCGAAAAGCGAATCCAGAAGCGCCGGCCGCCGCCTGGTCGCGCAATGGCGTGTGAGCGCTCGATGACCGGCGGCGTCTCCGATAAGGCAAAGGGTGCCGGCCGGACCTTGGCCGCAGCGGCCTCAGGCGGTTCCACCGCATACCGCACGGACGGAAAGGGCCTACGCAGATGGGCGCCGAGCAAAGTCGAGCGCCGCGCCATCAAACGAAACGACGCGCGGCGGCGCTTTCGGTCCGCAGCCTCCAGCCCGGACGGCTCGTCACCAAAGAAGCGCTGCCGCCACGCGGCCTCGGCAACATCATGGGCGTCGGCGCAGGCCGCGACGTGGCGCAAGACCAGGGACGACGGCGCCGGCCGACCGGGAAAATCCGCAACAAAGCACGCCGCATCCCCGCGGCAGGCAACGGCCGCCGCCCAGGCACGGCTGAGGGGAAAGAAGTATCTGACCAGCAACGGCAGCGATGCCGTGTCGTACCACGGCCGATAGAGCAACGCAGCGAGGGGCCCTCCTTCGAGAGCCCCCCGCAGCGCTTTAGCGAAAATCATGCGACGCAACCGCTTCTCTTGATGGCACCTCAGCAAGCATGTTGCCCATCTCACAATGAACACAATCGGCTGAGACTGGCTGTGACGACGACACGAATCGTTACCTGAAGCAGCCTATGCGAGACCAATAAACGCTGCCATCAATGCGCTCACTCCAATGACAATAGAAACCGTATAAGCTTCGATTCTCAAGCGCGATTCGAACTTGTATCGCAACTCAACCAGACTGGCGCACGTCCAGCGGTACGAGTCGTCATGCCCCTCCCCATTTACAGCTTTTCCAATCCATCCAATTAGATCAGAATAAATCGCACAACACCCTAAGAATCCTATTGCATCCGTCAGCAGTCGAATCCGTGGCGCGAAAACATAGGCCCTTCTGACCACAACGGCACCAGCCGCAAGCGCAAAACCGTTGATAACGGAAATAACTATGTGCCTATAAATCGAAAGATTATCAAAATCCTCCTTTACCAGAAGGATAATCATAAATATACAAATCGAAAATACTGCGATACACAGAAGAAACCAGCGAATATTTATGAGATTCCTGTCTGCCTCATCAGATTCAATGATACTTGCCCTCATCGCGCTTAGAACTTTCTCCCTTTGTCGCGAATGCCAATATCTTAAAACAAGGCAAGCCCGGCGGCCAGTTTGGGCCGTTCTTGGATCTTTCGATCTCAGGTGAAACAAAACATCATCATTCTCCAATACAAATATCAAAAATTCCTCAATGTTATTCCCATCAATCCGGCTAAACGTCTCCTTCTTTTCTTCTGTCTTTAGGCGTTCTTCGGACACAATATCGTTGCCAGCAATGTCCTCGAGAAGAACAGGATTATGGCTACTAACATGCCGGCGTGATTCCCTACCCCCGCCTTG
>CAZKTK010000409.1:0-3396 GCA_964555535.1 uncultured Rhodospirillaceae bacterium | reverse complement strand
TGCGCTTTTTCAACGATGTGAGGTCTTTAGCGATACTCGTTCTCAGCTTTTTTTTATGCTGGCGTCGCCGGCATTGGCTGACTATTTGCTCACTTATCTTGAGCGGCACGATTACGATGACGGCAGCCATACGGTCTTCTACGAGAAGACGGACCTGGAGACGGGCGCAGTCGACATCATCTGGTTCCACACTGACGTCAATGGCGTGCATACCGCAGGCACGGTCAATCCCACCCCGGACGACCCCTCGGGCATGAAGGGCGACTACGACTCGGCCCTGATCCTGATCCTGCAAAGCGGCGGCGCCATGGAGGCGCAGGAGGTGGATTTCTGGCAGAGCGTTCTCGGCAAGGCGCTGACCCAGGGGGGAAGCGGCGACCCGCTCGGCGAGATTCACAATCCGAGCGATGCCGACAACGACGCCACGGGCCCGGCCAGGCCGGCCCAGGGCGCGACCCTCGACAATGATATCGTCAGACAGATCGAGGAGGACATCGAGGCCCTGCGCGCGGCGGTCGCCGATACCAATTGGTACGAGATCAATGGCGGCAGCGCCTCCGAGCAGCTCAAGAACAAACTCGTGCGCGGCGGCCCGCCCCCGGGCGGCGGCGGCGGTGGTGGCGGCGACGACGGCGTTCCCGGCGTGCCGAACAAGCCCGAGGAGGGCGATCCCACGGGCGGCGATGGACCGTTCGACGATCTGCCCGGGCCGCCGGAGCTTGTCAATCCGAACCCTGTCGCACGGGCGGGAGGGGCCGCCGCGGTGGTGTCGCCGACTTCGCCGCCCGCAGCACCAACGCCGGCGCCGGCGCCCTCCAGGATGCGAACACCGTAATGAGCTTGCGCTGCCGGGCACCGGCCTGAGTCCGGAGGTTGTCCGGTAACCGATTATTCTCCGGCGGTGGGGAGGATGGCGCAACGAGATCCCGCTCAGTCGCGACCTTCAGTCCGCGGTGATCCGACCAAGCCTGGGGGAACAGAGTGAAGGTCATCATCGATACGGATCCGGGGCAGGATGATGCCGCGGCCATCATGCTGGCCTTGGGCAGTCCGGAAATCGAGGTGCTGGGGATAACCGCTGTCGCCGGCAATGTGCCACTGGCCCTGACGGCACGAAATGTGCGTATCATCTGCGAGATGGCCGGGCGTCCCGACATCAAGGTCTTCGCCGGTGCCGACCGGCCCTTGCACCGCGTCCGCGTCACCGCCGAGCATGCGCATGGCAGGACCGGTCTGGATGGGCCTGAGCTGTTCGCGCCGAGCATGCCGCTGCAAGAGGGTCATGCGGTCGATTTCATCGTCGAGACGGTAATGGGAGAGGCGGCAGGAACGGTCACGCTCTGCCCCATCGGGCCGCTGACCAACATTGCCCTGGCGCTGCAGAAAGAGCCCGTCATTGCCGGGCGTATCAAGCGGATTGTCCTGATGGGCGGGGGGTATTTTTCGCAAGGCAACATCACGCCGTCGGCCGAGTTCAACATCTATGTCGATCCCGACGCCGCCGCCATCGTCTTCTCCTGCGGTGCTCCGATTGTCATGATGCCGCTCGACGTCACCCACAAGGTGTTGGCGACGAAGGCACGCGTGGAACGGATTCGCGCCATCGACAATCGTGCGGCCAAGGCATTGGCGGAGATGCTGTCCTTCTACGGGCGTTACAACGTGGCAAAATACGGCAGCGACGGCGCGCCGCTGCACGACCCGACGACCATCGCCTGGCTGCTTGCTCCGCATCTGTTCGAGGGGCGCGAATGCAGTGTCGAGGTCGAAATGCAATCGGCGCTCACCCGCGGCGCCACCGTCGTCGACTGGTGGGGCGTCACGGACCGCCCCAGAAACGCGCTTGTGATCGGTGACGTGGATGCCGACGGTTTTTTCGACCTGCTGACCGAAAGGTTGGCCAACCTGGCTTGACCGGCTGTCAGATCACCTTGCCCGGGTTCATCAACCCGTGCGGATCGAGCGCAGTCTTTATCGCACGCATCATCTCCATCTCGACAGGCTGGCGGTAATGGGCCAGAGCCGCGCGCTTGAGCTGGCCGATGCCGTGCTCGGCGGAGAAGCTGCCGCCCATTTCCATGACCAGGTCGTGGACGACGGTGTTGAGCTCTTCCCAGCGGGCGAGGAAGGCCTGTTTGTCGGCGCCTTCGGGCTGGCTGACATTGAAGTGGATGTTGCCGTCTCCCGCGTGACCGAAAGGCACCGGCCGGGCGCCGGGTATGGTTTGTTCGACCAGGGCGGTGGCGCGGCGCAGGAATTCGGGCACGCGGCTCACCGGTACCGAGACGTCGTGCTTGATGCTGCCGCCTTCCGGTTTCTGTGCCTCCGAGACGTTCTCCCGCAGCGCCCAAAGCGCTTGTGCCTGGGCCTCGCTGGCCGCAATGGTGCCGTCGAGCACCAGGCCGTCTGCCATGGCGCCTTCGAGGATGGTGGCCATGACCTCGTCGAGGCCGGCGTCGCTGGCCGGTGATGTCAGCTCCACCAGCACATACCAGTCATAGGGCTGGGCGAGAGGGTCGCTGGTGCCGGGTATGTGGCGGAGGACGAAATCGACGCAGCGCCGCGCCTCGAGCTCGAAGGCACTCACGGTGTCGCCGCTCGCTTCGCGCGCGCGGGCGAGCAACGCCAGCGCCGCTTCCGGATCGGGCACGGCGAGCCAGGCGGTGCATGTCGAGCGCGGTATTGGCGAGAGTTTGAGCATGGCCGCGGTGACGATGCCGAGGGTGCCCTCGGCGCCGACGAAGAGCTGCTTGAGGTCGTAGCCCGTATTGTCCTTGCGCAGCGCGCGCAGGCCGTTCCAGATGCGCCCGTCGGGCAGCACCACTTCCAGCCCCAGCACTTGGTCGCGCGCCATGCCGTAGCGCAACACGTTGGTGCCGCCGGCATTCGTCGAGATGTTGCCGCCGATGAGGCAGCTGCCTTTCGCGGCCAGGCTGAGCGGCAGCAGGCGGTCGACGTCCGCTGCGGCGGCCTGCAGATCGGCGAGCACGCAGCCGGCTTCGGCGCAGAGCGCGTAGTTCGCCGCATCCACCTCGCGGATGGCCGCCATGTGGGAGAGCGAGAGGATGATGGCGTCGCCGCTCTCGTCGGGGACCGAGCCGCCGACCATCGAGGTGTTGCCGCCCTGGGGTACGATGGGCACGCGCATCTCGGCGCATAATCTGATGACCGATGCGACATCCTCGGTGTTCGCCGGACGCACCAGGATCGCGCTCTTGCCGAGATACTTCTCGCGCTGGTCCAGCAGGTGGGGCGCCAGCCTATCGGGATCGGTGATGCAGCCCACCTCGCCGACGACGGCGCGCAGGCTATCGGCGAGCGTCATTGCTCCCGATAACGGAAAGACGCCAGCGTTCTGCCGCTGCGGGTCTCTGTTCCGACGAGAAAATCATCGCC
>CAZKTK010000408.1:0-3399 GCA_964555535.1 uncultured Rhodospirillaceae bacterium | reverse complement strand
CCCCTGGCCGGAGCGGACGGGCGCCGCCTCCGCCTTCCTCGGCTTCTGCCAGATGTTCGCTTCCGTGTTTGCCGTTTTCATCGCCAGCCGCATTCCCCACGACGACCAATCAGCCCTGGCGCTCGGCACCGCCATCGTCGCCGCCATCGGGTTGGTGGCTTTCACCTGGCTGGTGCCGAAGAACGCCGAGGGTTAGGCTATCCTTCGCAGGGGAGACGGCATGACGGATGCCACACGAAGACTGGCGGCGATATTGGCGGCGGATGTCGCCGGCTACAGCCGCCTGATGGGCGATGACGAGGCCGCGACCGTGGCCGCGCTCAATGCCGCGCGCGGGGTCTTCAAGCGTCATATCGCGGCCCAGGGCGGGCGCGTGATCGATACCGCGGGCGATAGCGTGCTGGCGGTCTTCGACAGCGTGGTGCAGTCGGTGGGCTGTGCCCTTGCCGTGCAAAGCGAGCTTGCCGAGGCCAATGCGGCAAGGCCCGAGAACCGGCGCATGGCATTCCGCATCGGCATCAATCTCGGCGATGTCATCGCACAGGACGACGGCACCATCTACGGCGACGGCGTCAACATCGCGGCGCGCCTCGAAAGCCTGGCAAACCCCGGCGGTATCGCACTCTCCGGCAGCGCCTTCGATCAGGTCGAAGGCAAGCTCGACGTCGATTTCGCGTTTCTCGGCGAGAAGGATGTCAAGAACATCGCCCGCAAGGTGCGCGTCTACCAGGCCGCGCTCGGCGAAAGCGTAGCCGTACCGCAGCGTTCTGAGACGACCTCGCCGTCCATCGCGGTCCTGCCATTCGACAATCTCGGCGGCGATGGGGACCAGGACTATTTCGCCGACGGTATTTGCGAGGATCTGATTACCGAGCTCTCGCGCCTTCGCTGGCTGGCGGTCACGGCGCGCAATTCCAGCTTCACCTACAAGGGAAAATCGGTCGACGTGACCCAAGTCGGGCGCGAGCTCGGCGTCCGCTATATCGTCGAGGGCAGCGTCCGCCGCGGCGGCAACCGGCTGCGCATCACGGCCCAGCTGATAGATGCGGCGAGCGGCAATCATGTGTGGGCCGAGCGCTACGACCGCGACTTCTCGGATATCTTCGCGCTCCAGGACGAGATCACCGAAACTCTGGTCGCCGCTCTCGTGCGCGAGGTCGGTGTGGTGGAGCAGGACAGGGCGCACCGCAAGCCGCCGGAGAGCCTCGACGCCTGGGAGACCTTTCAGCGGGGCATGTGGCATTGCTGGAAGATGACGCCCGACAGCGTGCACCAGGCCGAGGGCATTCTCGGCCAGGCTTGCGAGATGGATCCCGAGTTCGCCGAAGCACTCGCCAGCCTCGCCTATGTGCAATACCTCTTGGCGTTCATGGGCTGGGCCGAGGCCGGCCGCGACCGCATCGCGCTGCTCGAGACGGCCCGGGACGACGCCCGGCGCGCCATCGCGCTCGACAGGCAGAGCGCCATGGCACACATGGCGCATGGACGCGTGCTTCTGGCCATGGCCAAGCACGACGAGGCGATCGCGGCCATGGAGCGCGCGCTGAGCCTCAACTCCAGCATGGCGCTGGCCTATTTCGGGCTCGGCATGGCACAGAATTTTGCCGCCCGCCCCGACGATGCCATCGTCAATCTCGACAAGGCCATGGCGCTGAGCCCGCGGGATCCTGCGGCCTTTGCCTTCTTTACGGTGCGAGGCTTCGCCTCCTTGCAGAGGGGCGACCTCGAGACCGCGCTCGACTATGCCCGCCGAGGGGTGCGCGAAAACACCCCCTATGCGCTGCCGAACGCCTTGCTGGCCGCCAGTCTCGGCCTGCTCGGCCGCGAGGCGGAAGCGAAAGAGGCGTTGCAAGGCGTGCTCGCCATCGATCCGGCGTTCACCCCGCGCAAAGCGCTTGCGACCTTGTCGCCACTCGACCCGGACTCCCTGCTGGAAACCATGGGAACCTGGATCGAGGGCTTGAGGAAGGCCGGCCTCGACGCGTGAGGGCCCTGACCGCAGCGCGGCCTTGCCATAAAGTCGTGCCGGCCGCTACCCTGCATTGTCGTACCACAATGCGGGAATGCGAGAATTCATGAGCGAGGTATCCGTGCGCGAGGCGACGGCGGCGGACCTGGCCGCCATCAGCGCCATCGACAGCGGCAATACCGGGCTCGCCAAGCCCGACTATTGGCAAGGGCTGTTCGACGGCGCGGCGGCCAGCGAGCGCAGCTTTCTTGTCGCGGAGGCCGGCGGCGCGGTGATCGGCTTCGTGGTCGGCGAGGTGCGCGCCTGGGAATTCGGCTCGCCCGCAGCGGGTTGGGTCTTCGCCATCCAGGTTTCCGAGGATGCGCGCGAGCGCGGCGTCGGCCGCGCCCTGCTGGCGGCGCTCTGTGCCCGCTTCGCCACGGCAGGTGTGTCGGTGGTGCGCACCATGGTCTCGCGCCAGGACATGGTGAACCTCTCCTTCTTCCGCGGCGAGGGGCTGACCGCCGGCCCCTATGTGGAACTGGAAAAGCGACTCGACGCGTGAGACTGCGAAAATCCTCCTTGTTCGGCCTTTATGCGACGCTTGAGATGGCGGCGGACCCCGCGCGCCATGTCTCGGCCGGCGAGATCGCCGAGACCTACGGCATCTCTTCGCATCATCTGGCCAAGGTCATGCGCACCCTGGTGCGCGCCGGGCTTGCCACCTCGGTGCTGGGGCCCGGCGGCGGCTATCGCTTTACGGGCAACCCGCGCCGCACCAGCTTGCTCGACGTGATAACGCTGTTCGAGGAGGCCGACGAGGCGCCCGCACTCGCCGCCGACCCCCCCGCCGCGAGCCCCATCGCCGCCGCCCTGGCCGAAGTCGGCGAGGAGATAGACGCCGCCACGGCAGCCACCCTCGGCTCCATCACCCTCGCAGCCCTTCTGAGAAACGCCCGCCGCCACACTTGAACCCCCAGCAGGCGAAGCGTATGTTCCGCCCCGCGCCGCCTTAGCTCAGCTGGTAGAGCATCGCATTCGTAATGCGAAACGGGGTCCGCTATCAATCCGTTGATATAGAATAGAAAAATAAGACCAAACGGCACTTTTTAGTTTTTTTGACAAGCGTTTTTGACAAGATTCCTGCACGGTTTTGACCGTATCCGAAAATCCGCCTTGCGTTGACGCTGCTTCGAACTTATGAGGACACCAGTGCCGCCTTAGCTCAGCTGGTAGAGCATCGCATTCGTATAGATACGATATCTGTCTATGCGTCCCGCACCGGAAACGATGCGGTGAACAGGTCGCTAAAACGGGGAAACCTTAACAGGTCGTGCTGATGGCAATCCCGTGCTAGTCCGCAACAGGACGAGTGTAGAGACTTTACACGACCCGCCTACGGTCATCTGATGGCTATGGTGAAGAGAAAGTCCAGACCACGAACATCCGCA
>CAZKTK010000407.1:0-3401 GCA_964555535.1 uncultured Rhodospirillaceae bacterium | reverse complement strand
GAGGAAGCCGGCATCCATTCCGGCGATTCCGCCTGTTCCTTGCCGCCGCACTCGTTGTCGGAGGATGTGATTGCCGAAATCGAGCGCCAGACGACGGCCCTCGCCCAGGCGCTCGGCGTGATCGGCTTGATGAATGTGCAATTCGCCGTCAAACAGGACGACGATGGGAACGACCAAGTCTACATCATCGAGGTCAATCCCCGCGCCAGCCGGACGGTCCCCTTCGTCGCCAAGGCGACAGGATCGCCAATCGCCAAGATTGCCGCGCGGCTGATGGCAGGCGAATCCCTGAGCGCTTTCGATCTGGTGCGAGAGCGCGGCGGACATGTCGCGGTCAAGGAGGCCGTGTTCCCCTTCGCGCGCTTCCCCGGCGTCGATGTGCTGCTGGGCCCGGAGATGAAATCCACCGGCGAGGTCATGGGCCTCGATTCGGATTTCGGCCGCGCTTTCGCCAAGTCGCAGATTGCCGGCGGCACGCGTTTGCCCGATGGCGGAACCGTGTTCATCTCCGTGCGAGACAATGACAAGCCGGCCATGGCCGAGGTGGGCAGGAACCTCACGGCCTTGGGCTTCTCGCTGATCGCCACCCGGGGCACGGCGGAATATCTCGAAGAAGCGGGCCTCGATGTGGCACGGATCCACAAAGTCCGCGAGGGCCGGCCGCACTTGGTGGATGCCATATCGGACGGCACCGTCGCCCTTATCCTCAACACCACCGAGGGCGCGCAGGCCATCAAGGACAGCTACAGCCTGCGCCGGGCCGCGCTGACCAACCGGGTGCCCTACTACACCACCGTGGCGGGCAGCCGCGCCGTGGTCGAGGCGATTGCCGCGTTGCGCCGGAGCGCCCTTGAAGTGGCTTCGTTACAATCCTACACTTAACGCTTCAGGACTCTTGGTGCCCGACTGGCGCCTCTCCGCAATGAAAATGGACTGATCATGGAACGTGTGCCCATGACCGCGACGGGCTTTCAGCGGCTCGAAACGGAATTGAAGAAATTGAAGAGCGAAGAACGGCCGGCTGTGATCCGGGCGATCGCAGAGGCGCGCGAGCATGGTGACTTGTCAGAGAACGCCGAATACCACGCTGCCCGCGAGCGTCAGAGCTTCATCGAAGGCCGCGTACGCGAGATCGAGGACAAGCTCGGCCGCGCCCAGGTCATCGATGTGGATAAGCTGTCAGGCGAGACGGTAAAGTTCGGTGCCACGATCACACTGGCCGACGAAGACACCGACGAGGAGATCACCTACCAGCTTGTCGGGGTCGATGAAGCGGATGTCGCCGAAGGTCGGTTGTCGATCACGGCCCCCATCGCGCGCGCGGTAATCAACAAGTCGGTGGGCGACAGCGTCATCGTCGAAACACCCGCGGGAACCAAAGGATACGAGATCGTCTCCGTGGACTTTCGGTGAACGAACAGGCCGGGCGCATCTGGGTTCTTGCCGATGATCGCGTAGGCCATGCCAACCAGGCGCTGGCCGTGGCCGAGGCGCTGGAACTTCCCTTCTCGACCAAGAAACTCAGCTACAACGCCCTGGCGCGCCTTCCCAATGCACTGCTCGGCGCCACGCTGGCGCATCTGACGGCGGACGCCCGAGGCGCGCTCGCGCCGCCCTGGCCGGATCTGGTGATCGCCGCCGGCAGGTGCACGGCCCCTGTCGCCCGGTTCCTGCGCCAAGCCGTGCCCGACATGCGCTGCGTGCAGTGTATGTGGCCGGGCGCGGGCATAGCGGATTTCAACCTCATTGCCCTGCCTGCCCACGACCGGCAACGGGACCAGGCGAGCATCGTGCGGACTGTCGGCGCGCCGCATCGCGTGACCCGGGCACGACTGACAGCAGCGGCAGAGGCGTGGGCCGCGCGGCTGGACCATGTACCGCGGCCGCGCATCGCACTGCTTGTCGGTGGCGCGACCCGGCGGCGCAACTTCTCGATCGACGACGCCGAGCTTTTGGCGACACAGGTCGCCAATGTCGGCGGGTCCGTCATGATGACCAGCAGCCGACGCACGCCTGTCGCCGTTCGCGACAGGCTTGCCGCCAAGCTCAGGCCGCGGCACCGGCACGACTGGTCGGAGGACGGCACGGACAATCCCTATCTCGGCTATCTGGCGCTTGCCGATGCACTGGTGGTGACAGGTGATTCGACCGGCATGTGCACCGAAGCCTGTGCCAGCGGCCTACCGGTCTACATATTCGCGCCGACAGACATGATCGCGGCGAAGCACCGTGCCTTGCACACAGCGCTTTTCGACGCCGGCCTCGCACGGCCGTTGGAGGATGCGACAGCGGATCTCTATCGCCCCGACGCAGCGCCGCTCGACGACGCTGCCACCGTTGCAATCGCCATCCGCGAGCGCAAATTGCTATAAGAAGAGCTGCAGCGCAGCAGGAGCCAACGCCATGCCCGAAAGCCACCACAGCAAGGTTCTGATACTCGGCTCAGGACCCGCAGGCCTGACCGCCGCCATCTATGCCGCCCGCGCCGGGCTTGAGCCGCGGCTGGTGAACGGCATCCAGCCGGGCGGGCAGATGACGATTACAACGGATGTCGAGAACTATCCCGGCTTCGCCGACGTCATCCAGGGCCCTTGGCTGATGGAGCAGATGACCGAGCAGGCGCGCAAGGTGGGCACCGATTTCATCAACGATATCGTGACCGACATCGACCTCGGCCAACGGCCATTCAAGGCGACGGGAGATAGCGGCGATATCTATCTTGGCGATAGCCTGATCATCGCCACCGGCGCCCAGGCACGCTGGCTGGGCCTGGAAGCCGAATCCAGCCTGCAAGGCTTCGGCGTGTCCGCCTGCGCCACCTGCGACGGCTTCTTTTATCGCGGCCGCGAGGTGGTGGTGGTCGGCGGCGGCAACACGGCGGTGGAAGAGGCCTTGTACCTCTCCAAGCTCGCATCCAAGGTGACCCTCGTGCATCGCAGCGATTCCCTGCGCGCGGAACGCATCCTGCAAGAGCGCCTGCTGCGCAACGACACGATCGAGATGGCCTGGAACAGCGTCGTCGAGGATATCCTGTCCGAAGGCATGCCGCCGACGGTCACGGCGGTGCGGCTGCGCAACGTCAATACGAACGAGCGCCGCGATCTCGCCACCGACGGGGTTTTCATCGCCATCGGACACAGCCCCGTCACCGGGCTCTTTGCCGGCCAGCTCGATATCGACGGCGACGGATACATCCGGACCGCGCCGGACAGCACAGCCACCACCGTGGCCGGGGTCTATGCCGCCGGCGACGTTCAGGACAAGCATTTCCGCCAGGCCGTGACCGCGGCGGGCAGCGGTTGCATGGCCGCATTGGAGGCCGAGCGCTTCCTTGCCGAGGCGGAAGTAGCGGCAGCGGCCGAATAAGGGCTAGAGCCCTTCAGGATGAGATGGAATCGGTT
>CAZKTK010000406.1:0-3421 GCA_964555535.1 uncultured Rhodospirillaceae bacterium | reverse complement strand
GCCTCGGCATCGCCTGGGGCAGCATGGGCGCGGCCGAGTTCTGCTGGCACGCGGCACGCAGCTACACCTTGGAGCGCACCCAGTTCGGCCGCCCGTTGGCCGCCACCCAGCTGGTGCAGAAGAAGCTCGCCGACATGCAGACGGAGATCGCGCTTGGCCTACAGGCGGCACTGCGCGTCTCGCGCCTCAAGGACGAAGGCAAGATTGCGCCGGAGATGATCTCGATAATCAAGCGCAACAACTGCGGCAAGGCGCTCGATATCGCCCGCGTCGCCCGCGACATGCATGGCGGCAACGGCATCGCCGACGAGTATCACGTCATCCGGCATGCCATGAACCTGGAGGCGGTGAATACCTACGAGGGCACCCATGACATTCACGCCCTCATTCTGGGGCGGGCGCAGACCGGCATTCAGGCTTTCAAATAAGTCTTATCCCGCCATCGTCAGGCCGCCGGAGACACTGAGAACCTGACCGGTGATGAAGCCGGCATCGTCGCTGGCGAAAAAGCAGATGGCGCCGGGCAAGTCATCGGGCTCACCAATCCGTCCCATGGGAATGGCGCGGCGAAAGGCCTCTTGCAGCTTGTCGGGATCGCGCGATCCGGCGCGGAATCCAGCCAGCAGATTGGTCTCGGTCGGCCCCGGACAGACGACGTTGAAGGTGATGCGGTGCCGGGCGTGCTCGCGCGCCAGGGTCTTGGAGAGCCCCAGCATACCCGCCTTGCAGGCGGCGTAGACGGCCTCGCCCGACGAGCCGACACGGGCAGCATCCGAGGCCACCGTGACGACCCGCCCGCCGCGGCGCTCCACCATTCCCGGCAGCACCGCATGAGTCATGTTGAGCGGACCGACCAGATTGATGGCGATAAGCCGTTGCCATTCCGCCGGCTCGGTGGCCACGAAGGGCTTGAAGACGTCCCAGCCCGCGTTGTTGACCAGGACATCCACCGGGCCGAGCGCTGCCTCGACCGCCGCCACGGCCTCGGTGACCGCGGCATGATCCGCGATATCGCAAACGAAGTCCTTGCTGCCGGCGCATTCGCCCGCGACCGCCTCTGCTGCCTCGCCATTGATATCGAATACCGCGACCTTGGCGCCCTCCTCGGCAAAGCGCTGCACCGTGGCGCCGCCTATGCCGCCGCCGCCGCCCGTGACAATGACCACGCGACCGTCTAGTCCGCGCATGCTGTCCTCCCGTTCGATCAAGTAGTTTCCGCATTATAGCTCTGGTTAATTGACAAGCGAGCGCTAAAGGACTGGGGTGGGCTGGCCGCGATGCTGGTGGCGGTGCCCTCGGCTATCGCGTTCGGCGTGACCATCTATGGCTCGCTCGGCGCGGGCTATGCCGCCCATGGTGCGATTGCCGGTATTCTCGGCACCGTGGCGCTGGGGCTCGTTGCCCCGGCCCTCGGCGGCACAAAACGCCTGATTACGGCGCCTTGCGCACCGGCCGCGGCGGTTCTGGCCGCACTCGCCCTGCAACTGAGCGAGCACGACATCGCACCCGAGAGCGCCGTGGCGCTGGTCGCGCTTACCGGCCTCCTGTGCGGTGCGCTGCAACTTGCCTTCGGCGCGCTCCGCTTCGGCAGGCTGATCAAGTACATGCCCTATCCGGTGGTCAGCGGCTATCTCAGCGGCGTCGGCTTGGTGATCATCGTAAGCCAGCTACCGATATTGCTGGCGGCACCGAAGGAGGCCTCCTTCTGGCAGGCCCTGGCCACGCCCGAAGACTGGGGCTGGCGCAGCCTGCTGATCGGCGGCGTGACCATCGCGGCAACGGTCTTTGCGGGCAAGCTCATCAAGGCCGTGCCCGCGGCAATCCTCGGGCTCGGCGCCGGTGTCCTGGCCTATCTCGCACTCGCCATGTTCGAGCCCGCTCTCTTGCAGGCGGCGGACAATGCCTTGGTGATCGGCCCGCTCGGCGCCGCGCAGGGTGGCCTGCTCGATGGCGCCATCACCGTTTGGGCAGGGATCGCGGCGCTCTCGGGTGCGGACATCGCGCTGATCCTGATGCCGGCGGCAACGCTCGCGGTGCTGCTCTCGATAGACACCCTCAAGACCTGCGTGGTGCTCGATGCGGTGACTCGCTCGCGCCATGATTCGAACCGCGAGCTGCTCGGCCAGGGCGCCGCCAACCTCGCCGCCAACGCCATCGGCGGCATGCCCGGCGCGGGACAGATGGGAGCGACGCTGGTCAATATGTCGAGCGGCGGACGCACGCGCTTGTCGGGCGCCATCGAAGGGGTGCTGGCCTTGTTCGCCTTCCTGCTGTTGGCGGATCTCGTGGCTTTCGTTCCGGTCGCCGCGCTTGCCGGCATCCTGCTCATCGTCGGCTTCCGCATGATCGACTGGAAGAGCCTGCAATTCGTTCGCTCGCGCGCCACCATGCTCGACTTCGCCGTGATCATCGCCGTAATCGTCACCGCCAAGACGGTCAGCCTGATCGCCGCCTCCGGCGTTGGCATCGCACTAGCGGTGATGCTGTTCGTGCGCGAACAGATCAGCAGTTCGATCGTCCACCACCACAGCACTGCCAAACAGCATTTCTCCAAACAGGTGCGCCTGCCGGAAGAGATGGCGGCCCTCCAGGCCCATGGCGACGAAACAGCGATTTTCGAACTTCAGGGAAGCCTCTTCTTCGGCACCGCCGATCAGCTCTACCGCGCCATCGAGCCGGAGCTGAAAATACGCCGCACCATCATCCTCGACATGCGCCTGGTGCGGTCGGTGGACGTGACGGCCGTACACGTGCTCGAACAGTTGGAGGACATGCTGGGCGAGCGCGGCGGCCAGCTTGTCTTCAGCACCCTGCCCCGCTTCCCCACGGGCGAGGAGATGCAGAACTATTTCGACGAGGTCGGGCTGGTCCGCCCCGGACGGCAAACCCACGCCTTCAACGAGCTCGACGACGCCTTGGAATGGGTGGAGGACCGGGTGCTGGCCGAAGCCGGCGTGAGCCGGGGCGAGGAAAGCCTGCTGTCGCTGCGGGACATAGACATCTTCAAGGCACGCCGCGACGACACGCTCAGCGACCTCGAAGCGCATATGACGAGCGTGTCGGTCAAGGCCGGCGAAAAGCTGTTCGCCTTCGGCGATGCGAGCGACGAGCTCTACCTGATCCGCCGCGGCGCCATCCGCATCATGCAACCCCTGGCACACGACCATGCCCACCACCTGGCGACCTTCAACCGTGGCGACTTTTTCGGCGAGATGTCCTTCCTCGACCACATGCCGCGCTCGGCCGATGCCTATGCGGAGCGCGCCACCGATCTCTACGTGCTCTCGCGCGCCGATTTCGACGATTTCGCCCTGGCCCACAAGAAAGGCGCCATGAACCTGTTCGAAGGTCTCGCCAAGACCCTGTCCGCGCGACTGCGCTATACCAACACCGAGCTGCAGCAGCTCGAAGAGTCCTGATC
>CAZKTK010000405.1:0-3422 GCA_964555535.1 uncultured Rhodospirillaceae bacterium | reverse complement strand
TAAACATGGCGAGAAACTATTCCTGCCGGGCGTAAGTTTCCAGCACATCCTCGCCGACGGCGGTAACGGAGACCCGTTCGAAGCGTGGCGCATCGGCCACCTTGTCCAGGCCGAGACCGGCAATCGCCGCCACGCCATCGCCGCCGATCACCGCCGTGGCGCGGAACCAGGCGATGCGATCGACCCGGTCGGCGGCAATCAGGCTCGCCGCCAAGCGCCCGCCGCCTTCGACGAGCAACCGCGTGATACCGCGCTCGGCGAGCGCCGCCAGCATCTCGCCGACGGACACTCCGCCATCCTCCGGAGAGACGGAGATGACCTCCACACCGCAATCCGCAAAGGCGCGCTTGCGGGCCGCGTCCGCACCGTCCAGGGCCACCAGCCAGGTCGGTGCCTCGTGCCGCTCGGCGACCAGCGGATCCGTCAGCGGCAGGCGCAAGCGGCTGTCGGCCACGACTCGCACCGGAGAGCGCTCGGCCAGGCCTGGCAGCCGGCAGGTCAGGCGCGGACGATCGGACATGGCAGTGCGCGCGCCCACCATCACCGCGTCATGATCCGCCCGCAGCAAATGCGCGCGGGCCCGCGCCAGCTCGCCGGTGATCCATTGGCTGTCGCCATTGGCGGTGGCGATGGGCCCGTCGAGGGTGCTTGCCATCTTGAGCGTCACCAGCGGGCGACCGTGCTCGCGATGCAGGAGAAAGCCGGCATTGAGAACCCGCGCCTCGTCGCGGCAGATGCCTTCTATGACCTCGATACCGGCATCGCACAGACGCGCCAGGCCGGCCCCGGCCACACGCCTGTCCGGATCCTCGGTCGCCACGACGCAGCGGCCGATGCGCGCCGCTATCAAGGCATCGGCGCAGGGCGGGGTCTTGCCCTCATGGGCGCAGGGCTCGAGAGTGACGTAAGCGGTGGCGCCCGCCGCGGCCTCGCCGGCACGGCGCAAGGCCTCGGTTTCCGCGTGCGGCCTGCCGCCGGCCTGGGTCCAGCCGCGCCCGACCACCTGGCCACTCTTCACCAGAACGCAGCCGACCGCCGGATTGGGCCAGACATTGCCAAGCCCGCGCCGCGCCAAAGCCAACGCGGCGGTCATATGCCGGCGATGCTCAGTCGTCGTGGTCACGGGGCAGCCGCCCGACGAACTCCTCGAAATCCCTGGCCTCGCGGAAATTGCGATAGACCGACGCAAAGCGCACATAGGCCACGGGATCGAGGCCGGACAGGGCCTCCATCACCATTTCGCCGATCTCGTTCGACGGGATATCGGATTCGCCCGAGCTTTCCAGCCGGCGCACGATACCGCTGACCAGCCGCTCGATGCGCTCGGGCTCCACGGGCCGCTTGCGCACGGCAATATGGATCGACCGTGCCAGCTTTTCCCGGTCGAAGGGCGTGCGCGTGCCGTCCTTCTTGACCACGGTCAGATCGCGCAGCTGAACCCGCTCGAAGGTCGTGAAGCGAGAGCCACAGGAGGGGCAGAAGCGACGACGGCGAATGACCGTGTTGTCTTCGGTCGGCCGCGAATCCTTAACCTGGGTGTCATTGTCGCCGCAGAATGGACAGCGCATGCTTTATCGATCCTGGTAAATCGGAAAACGCCGGCACAGTTCGCGCACCTCGCCGAGAATGCACGATTCGATCTGGCCGTCGCCCTCGGGGCCATTGGCCGCCAAGCCATCCATGACGTCGCCGATCATCTCGCCGACCTGGCGGAACTCGGCAACGCCGAAGCCGCGGCTGGTCGCGGCCGGGCTGCCGAGCCGCACGCCCGAAGTCACGCTCGGCTTCTCGGGATCGAACGGCACGGCGTTCTTGTTGCATGTCAGCCCGGTGCGCTCCATGCCGGCCTCGACCACATTGCCGGTCAGGCCCTTGGCGCGCAGATCGACCAGCAGCATGTGATTGTCCGTCCCCCCTGTGACGATATCGACGCCACGCGCCTTCAAGGTGCCGGCGAGCGCCTGGGCATTGGCCACCACCGCGCGCGCATAGTCCTTGAAGGTCGGCTGCAACGCCTCGCCGAGCGCCACGGCCTTGGCGGCGATGACATGCATCAGCGGCCCGCCCTGAAGGCCCGGGAACATGGCCGAATCCATTTTCTTGCCGATGGCCTCGTCATTGCTCAGGACCATGCCGCCCCGGGGGCCGCGCAAGGTCTTGTGCGTGGTCGTAGTGACCACATGGGCATGGGGCAGCGGGCTCGGATGCATCCCTGCCGCAACCAGGCCGGCGATGTGCGCCATGTCGACGTGAAGATAGGCGCCGACCGATTCGGCGACGGCGCGAAAAGCGGGGAAATCGATCTCGCGCGAATAGGCCGAGGCACCGGCGATGATGAGCGCCGGGCGATGCTCGTCCGCCATGTGCGCGACCTCGTCCATGTCGATGCGTCCGTCCGTCTCGCGCACGCCGTATTGCACCGCGTTGAGCCACTTGCCCGACATATTGGGCTTGGCGCCATGGGTCAGATGGCCGCCGGCGGCAAGCGACATGCCGAGCACCGTATCGCCCGGTTTCAGCAGGCCCAGCATCACGGTCTGGTTGGCCTGGGCGCCGGAATGGGGCTGCACGTTGACCCAGACGCAATCGAACAGCTTGCGCGCCCGCTCGATCGCCAGGCGCTCGGCCACATCGACGAACTCGCAACCGCCGTAATAGCGGCGACCGGGATAGCCTTCGGCATATTTGTTGGTCAGGACCGAGCCCTGCGCGGCCAGAACCGCCTCGCTGACAATGTTCTCGGAGGCGATAAGTTCGACCTGCTCTTGCTGTCGCCGCCGCTCGTTCTCTATGGCACCGAACAGATCAGGATCCGAGTCGAAATAGGCGGCGGTATCGAAAGCGGGCTCGCTGGCAGCGGATGGCGATGTGCTCATCAAGGCAATTCCGTTAAGGGATCAGGACTCGTCGAACATGGCGACCCGGCGCTGATGCCGGCCGCCCTCGAATTCCGTATCGAGAAACGCGCGCAGACATTGCTGCGCCGTCTCCTCGTCGATGAAGCGGCCGCCGAGCACCAGGACATTGGCGTCATTGTGCTGGCGGGCCAATTGCGCGACCTCCGCGCAATGGCAGTTTGCGGCGCGCACGCCCTTGAAGCGATTCGCCGTGATATCCATGCCGATACCGGTACCGCAGACCAGCACGCCGCGTGCCGCCCTGCCCTCCAGCAAGGCTTCGGCAAGCGCCTTGCCATAGGTCGGATAATCCACCGACTCGGACGAATTCGTGCCCAAATCGAGCACTTGCAGGCCCATTTCCCGCAAGTCTTCGACGAGTCTGCTCTTTAACGGATAGCCGGCGTGGTCCGAGGCGATGGCTATGACGTCCGTCGAGGATACGCTTGCCACGTCAGGTCTCGCATTTAGTGGTCTGATCGCTTCTGGTTGGCCGCTGATTACCACATGTGGGGTTCGGGCACC
>CAZKTK010000404.1:0-3440 GCA_964555535.1 uncultured Rhodospirillaceae bacterium | reverse complement strand
TCAGGCCGAGCACCTGCTCGCCGTCGATATGGCTGATCAGGTCGCCCGAGGCGATCCCGGCCCGCGAGGCGGGCGTCCCGTCGATCGGCGAGACCACCTTGACCAGGCCGTTCTCCATGGTGACTTCGATGCCGAGGCCACCGAACTCGCCGCGGGTCTGCACCTGCATGTCCTTGAAGTCGCGTGGCGGCAAATAGCTGGAATGGGGATCGAGCGCTTGCAGCATGCCCTCGACAGCAGCGCGAATAAGCTCCTCGTCGGTGACTTCCTCGACATATTCCGAGCGCACCCGCTCGAACACATCACCGAACAGATTGAGCTGCCGATAGGTATCGGAATTGGCCGCCGCGGCGGCCCCTGCCATACCCAAAAATGCAACAACGCCGGCACCGGCGATTAGCGACTTGCGGATCATCCACTGACCTTTCGTTCACCCGACACGAGCCATGGGATCGGATCTATGGGCTCGCTGCCGCGACGAATCTCGACATATAGAAGCGTAGTGCCATCGGCGGCCAGGGCAACGCTGCCGACAGGCTCCCCCGCTCCGACCCATTGTCCGACCACGGCATCGAAACGGGAGAATCCAGCCAAGAGCGTATGATATCCGCCCGCATGTTGCACGATCAAGAGTTGGCCGTAGCTGCGAAAAGGTCCAGCAAAGACCACCGAGCCCTCGCGCGGCGCCACGACCTGGGCACCGGCACGCACCGAAATGCGAATACCGAGGCTGGCACCGCCGCCCACCAGGGGGTCGCCGAAATGCTCGACCACCTCACCGTGGGCGGGATAGGGCAGGCTCGACCCCGGTGCCGCAGGCAGGGCGGCGAGTTCCGTCTCGGGCGGCTCGTCGGGTGGCTCGTCCGGCGGGCGCGGCAGAATCAACTGCGGCGCCAGGGCCGGGCCCGCATTGGGCTCCGCCAAGACCAGCGTGGACGGCTCGTCCAGCGTATCCAGCCCGGAGGCTTGTTCGGCAAGGCGTGCCTCGCTGCGGGCCTGTTCCACCGCAATGCGCTCGAGAAGGGATGCCAGGTCCTCGGCCTCGGCCGCCAATACGGCCATTTCGGCGGCCAGATCGCGGCGCTCCGCGCGCATTGCCGCTTGCAGGCTCGATTTGCGCTCGAGCAAACCCCGCAGCCGGGCCTGTTCGGCGTCGTGATGGGCATTGGCGTCGGCAAGTTCGGCACGGGCCAGGGTGTGCGCGATGCGCAGCTCGTCCAGGGTCTTCAACTCGCCCGCCAGCGCGCTGGAGCGGCGCTGAAGCTCCGGCACCAGCGTATCGAGCAACACAACGCCGCGCACCGTGTCGGCCCACTCGGCCGGTCTGGCGAGCAGGGCGCTGGGTGGGCTGCGGGCGACCAGGGTCAGCGCGGCAAGCGCCGATTCGAGGCCGGCACGATGACGCTCGAAGGAAGCTTCCGCCTCCGCCCGGCGCGCTTCGAGATCGGCCAATGCCGTCTCGCTGTCCTGGAGGCGGGATTCCTGTCTTTGGACGGCGGCCGCGGCGGCGATCAATTGCTCGCGTATGACCGAAATATCATTGGCAACGGCGCTCGATTCCCGATCGAGGGCGGCGCCGCGGGCTTCGCCTTCCTCCAGCGCGCGCTCCACCGCATCCAATGTGCGGCGCGGGTCGCCGCCGGTATCCTGAGCGAAACCGGTATCCGGCGCGAGAAGGAGTGTCGCGACGACCGCCGCGGCTAGCTGCGCCTGGCGTCGGGGCTCATCCCGCGGCACGGCGTCGGGGCTGGGGCGCGGCGAGGCTGAGCAGGGAGCGGCCCGTCATCTCTGCCGGTATGGCAAGGCCCAGCATGGCGAGCACGGTGGGCGCTATATCGGCCAGGCTGCCCTCGTCCAGGCCGGCGGCCGCGGTGCCGCAGGCGAGCACCAGCGGCACCTTGTTGATGGTATGCGCCGTATGGGGCTCGCCGCTTTGCGGATCGCGCATTTGCTCCACATTGCCGTGGTCCGCCGTCACCAGCAAGGCGCCACCGGCCTGTCGCACGGCATCCTCGATGCGGGCGAGGCAGCTGTCGACCGTCTCTACCGCGATCTTGGCGGCAGCCAGGTCGCCCGTGTGGCCGACCATGTCCGGATTGGCGAAATTGACCACCACCAGGTCGGCTGTGCCTTGGTTGAGCGCCGTTGTGACGACGTCGGTCACGTCGGCCGCCGCCATCTCGGGCTTGAGGTCATAGGTCGGCACTTTCGGCGAGGGGATCAGCACGCGGTCTTCGCCGTCGAACTCGACCTCGCGACCGCCATTGAGGAAGAATGTGACGTGGGCGTATTTCTCCGTCTCGGCCACGCGCAATTGCCGCAGGCCGGCGGCGGCGACGGTCTCGCCCAAGGTGCCGCTGAGGTCGAGCGGATCGAAGATGGCGCCAAGCAGGGGGTCCAGCGTGGCTGCATACCGGGTCATGCCCAGTGCGGCGGCAAAGGCGACCCGGCGGCGGCGCACGAAGGCGTCGAAATCGGGAGCCAGCAACGCGGTCAGGATCTGGCGCGCTCTGTCTGCACGGAAGTTCGCCATCAGCACGCCGTCGCCGTCGGCCATGGCCGCGCCGTCGCCGATCAGCGTCGGCAGCATGAATTCGTCCGTCACGCCATCGGCATAGCTGGCGGCGAGCGCCGCGGCGGCACTGTCTGCACGCCGACCCTCGCCATGGACATAGGCGTTGTAGGCGGCCTCAGTGCGTTGCCAGCGCGTGTCCCTGTCCATGGCGTAGTAGCGTCCGCAGAGACTGGCCAGGGATACGCCGGGCAGCGCTGCGATATCGGCCTCGAAGGTGGCCAGAAAACCCTCGGCGCTGCGCGGGGGCGTATCGCGGCCGTCGAGGATGGCATGCACATGCACCGCGATACCGGCGGCGGACAGTGCTTTGGCAAGGGCCACCATATGGTCCTGATGGGAATGCACCCCGCCCGGCGACAGCAGCCCGAGCATGTGGCAGGCGCCGCCATCCTGGCGGAGCTTGGTCATGAACGCTGTCAGGGCGGGTGCGGTCGCCAGCGCGCCTGTTTCCACCGCGGTATCGATACGCGGCAGGTCCTGGGTGACTACGCGCCCGGCGCCGATGTTCATGTGGCCGACTTCGGAATTGCCCATCTGGCCGGCCGGCAGGCCGACGGCCGTTGCCGAGGCGTCGAGCCGGCTGCAGGGCCGCGTTGCCCGCCAGCGGTCCCATGTTGGCGTATGCGCTGCGGCGATGGCGTTGTCCTCGCCTGCCGCGCCGTCACCCCAGCCGTCGAGAATGCAAAGGACGACTGGCGCCGGCTTTGAGCCAGACGTCGCCATGACTAGTGCACCGCCATCTCTGGCAGTGGCATCGACCACATCTTTTCGAGGTTATAGAAGTCTCGGACTTCGGGACGGAAGACATGGACAATGACATCGCCTGCGTCGATCAGCACCCAGTCGCCCTGGGCGATGCCCTCGG
>CAZKTK010000403.1:0-3461 GCA_964555535.1 uncultured Rhodospirillaceae bacterium | reverse complement strand
CGAAGATCTGCTTGACGATGAGCGGCGCCAGGCCGAGCGAGGGCTCGTCGAGCAGCAGCAGGCGCGGTCGGCTCATCAGGGCGCGGCCAATGGCCAGCATCTGCTGCTCGCCGCCGGACAGCGTGCCGCCGCGCTGGCCGCGACGCTCCGCGAGAATGGGAAATGTCGCGAAGACCGCCTCGAGATCCTGCTCGAAGTTCGCATCCTCGCCGACCACGGCGCCCATCTGCAAGTTCTCCAGCACCGTCATGCGCGGAAAGATCCGCCGGCCCTCGGGCGATTGCGCAATGCCGCGGCGCACGATCTGGAAGGTCGGCAGCGCGGTGATCTCCTCGCCTTCGAAGAGCACGCGCCCGGTGCTGGCGTGCGGATTGCCGCAAATGGTCATCAGGAGCGTCGACTTGCCCGCGCCGTTGGCCCCGATCAGGGTGACGATCTCGCCCTCGCCCACGGTCAGATCGACGCCGCGCAAGGCCTCGATGGGGCCGTAATGGCTGTGCACACCTTCGACCATGAGCATCATGCCGCGCCCTCCTCGGTCTCGCCGAGATAGGCGCGGATGACCGCGGGATCGGCGCGCACGGCCGCCGGGTCGCCATCGGCGATCAGCTTGCCGTAGTCGAGCACCACGATGTGGTCGGAGATGCCCATGACCACGTTCATGTCGTGCTCGATGAGCAGAATGCCGATCTGCTGCTCGTCGCGAATGTCGAGCAGCAGCTGGTTGAGTTCGGCGGATTCGCGCGGGTTGAGCCCGGCGGCGGGCTCGTCGAGGCAGAGCAGCACCGGGCGGGTGCACATGGCGCGCGCGATCTCCAGGCGCCGCTGGGCGCCATAGGGCAGCTCGCCGGCGCCGCGGTCCGCATCGTCGACCAGGCCGACCCGCTCCAGCCAGTGGCGGGCCAGCTCGATCGCCTCGTCCTCGGCGTGGCGGTAGGACGGCAGGCCGAGCAGACCCGCGATGGAGAACGCCGAGGCTCGCATCAGCGCGTTGTGCTGGGCGACCACCAGATTCTCCAGCACCGACATGGCCGGGAACAGGCGGATATTCTGGAAGGTCCGCGCGATGCCGGCACGGGCAATGCGGAAGCCGTCCATGCGCTCCAGCAGAAAGTCCGCATCGCCATGGCCGCGCAGGGTCAGGCGACCGACGCTCGGCTTGTAGAAGCCGGTCAGGCAGTTGAACACCGTGGTCTTGCCGGCACCGTTGGGGCCGATGATGGCGGTGATCTGCTCGGGCGCCGCATCGAACGAGAGATCGTCGATGGCCACCAGGCCGCCGAAGCGCATGGTCAGGTGCTCGACCGTGAGAAGCGCGCTCATGGCGAGGCTCCTCTTCCGGCCAGCCGTATGGTCGGCTGGCGTCGCGACAGCAGGCCGCGCGGGCGCCAGATCATGATCAGCACCATGGCGCTGCCGAAGGCGAGCATGCGGAACTCCGAGAACTCGCGCAGGAACTCGGGCAGCAGGATGATCGCCGCGGCCGCCAGCACCACGCCGATTTGGCTGCCCATGCCGCCGAGCACGACAATGGCGAGGATGATGGCGGATTCGATGAAGGTGAAGCTCTCCGGGCTGATGAAGCCCGAGCGCGTGGCGAAAAAGGAGCCGGCGAAGCCGCCGAACATGGCGCCCAACGAAAATGCCGAAAGCTTTGTGTTGACCGGATTGATGCCGAGGGCGCGGCAGGCGATCTCGTCCTCGCGCAACGCCTCCCAGGCGCGGCCCAAAGGCAGCTTGCGAATGCGCAGCACGAACCAGTTCGTCAGCAGCGCTATGCCCAGAATGATGAAATAGAGGAAGATGATGCGGTACTGGCCGGAATAGTCGAGCCCGAAATATTCGTGGAAACCGACTCCGTCCTTGACCCGCTTGGTGAATTCAAGCCCGAAGAGCGTCGGCCGCGGCACGCCGGTGATACCGTTCGGCCCGCCGGAGAAATCCACCCAATTGACCAGCACAACGCGGATGATCTCGCCGAAGCCAAGCGTGACGATGGCAAGATAGTCGCCGCGGAGACGCAGCACCGGATAGCCCAGCATGATTCCGAAACTGGCGGCAAAAAGGCCCGCCAGCGGCAGGCACATCCAGAAGCCGAATCCGAATTCGGTCCCGAGCAGGGCGAAGCTGTAGGCGCCCACCGCATAGAACGCGACATAGCCGAGGTCGAGCAGGCCGGCGAGGCCCACCACGATATTGAGGCCCCAGCCCAGCATCACGTAGATCAGCACCTGGGTCGCCGTGTCGACCACATAGCGGTCGGCAAACGGCATGAACGGCAAGGCGACGGCCGCGGCCAGGGCTGCAAGTGTGGCAAGGCCCCAATACTTTTGCCACGGACTGTGCCCCGGCGCGGCGGCCTTCACGGGGCTCGAAAGCCGCAGGCCCTTGAAGGCGCCGCTGGCGCGCGCGATGACCATCAGCCCGCGGCCGATGAACACGATTACGGCCGCCTGCAGCACCAGCTCCCAGCGGCCATGCACCGAAAGCCCGCCGACGCCGTGCTCCAGCTTGAGGCCGAGCATGGGCACAGCAAGTGCGGCTGTCACCAGGGCGGCAAGCGCTCCTTCTCTCAGCGCCCTGACGGCGGTTGCCTCGGCCACGCCCTCAGACCTTCTCGATCTCGGGCCGGCCGAGCAGACCGGAGGGGCGGAAGATCAGGACAAGGACGAGAATGCCGAAGGCCGCGACGTCCTTGTATTCGACCGTGAAATAGCCGGACCAGAAAGCCTCGACCATGCCGAGCAGCATGCCCCCGAGCATGGCGCCGGGCAGCGAGCCGATGCCGCCCAGCACGGCGGCGGTGAAAGCCTTGAGGCCGGCGATGAAGCCCATGAAGAAGTCGATGACGCCGTAATAGAGCGTCACCATGACGCCGGCCACCGCCGCCAGCGCCGCGCCCATGACAAAGGTCAGCGAGATGGTGCGGTCCACATCGATGCCGAGCAGGGTCGCCATGGTGCGGTCCTGCTCGCAGGCGCGCTGGGCGCGGCCGAGCGACGTGCCGCTGATCAGCGAGGCGAAAGCCACCATCAGCACGACCGTCAGAATGACGATGAAGATCTGGATGTAGCTGAGGGTGACGAGGAAGTTGTCGGCCTCGTAGACGTGGAACTTGCCTTCGATGATCGGGCTGATCGCCTTGACCCCCGCGCCCTGGCTGAGCAGCACGTAGTTCTGCAGGGCCAGCGACATGCCGATGGCGGAGATCAATGCTGCCAGGCGTTGCGAGCCGCGCAGCGGGCGATAGGCCACGCGCTCCACCGTCCAGCCGTAGAGCGAGGTGAACAGCATCGTCACCACCAGCACCAGCAACAGTGACAGCGGCAGCCAGGTAACGCCGGCGGCGCCGAGAATGGTGAAGCTGATGACCGCGACGAAGGCACCGATCATGTAGATCTCGCCATGGGCGAAATTGATCATGCCGATGATGCCGTAGACCATCGTGTAACCGATGGCGA
>CAZKTK010000402.1:0-3470 GCA_964555535.1 uncultured Rhodospirillaceae bacterium | reverse complement strand
CCTCGGCTCCACCATTCTTTTCCCAACCGTTGATGGCCCTGCCGGCGACAGATTTTCTTACGCCCCGGACCGCTAATCGGGTAACGTGTGTCGCGTATCCAGGGAGGCGGCGAGGCGATGGGCAACGGCTCACTCAGTTCGATCACGGTCTTGCTCGTCGATGACGACGAGTTCGCGCTCAGTTTCACCAAACGTCTGCTCGACAAGATCGGGGTTGCCGGCGTGCGGACGGCCGCCGGCACCGAAGAGGCCATGGCCATGCTCGAGGCTGACGAGGTGCCGGTGCAGGTCGTTGTGGCCGATATCGCCATGCCCGATCAGGACGGTTTCGCGCTCGTCAGGCGTCTGCGCTATGGCGAGATGGAAAAGTACAAGCAGGTGCCCGTGATCATGCTCACCGGCAAGGACACGCCCCGCAACCTCATGCGCGGCGACATGCACAAGATCAGCGGCTTCCTCGTCAAGCCGCCGAAGCAGGAGGAGCTACGGGAGGAAATCGCCAAGGCGATCGTCGGCTAGGGCCTTTTCGAGCGCCTCGAGCCGGTCCGTCAACGTTTCGCGCTCTCCCGCTTCCAGGCCTTGCTCGACCTTCCGCGCGGCCTCGCCGAGGGCCGGAAAGCCGTATGCGGCGGCCATGCCGGCAATATTGTGCATGGCCCGGTAGGCCTCGTCCGCCGTGGCGAAGGCCGATGGCTCTCCGCCTACCCACCCCGCAAGCGCCGCCACGGCAGCCGCCGCGTTGTCGAGGTAGCGCCGTCGCAAGGCCTGCCATTCCGGATCCCGATCCCCCGTCTCGTCGGTCATTGCCCCGCCCTGCCTATTTCTTGCCGAAGCCGCTGCGCTGGATGTGTCCCCAGCCGCCGCCCCTGCCGCGCAGGAAACGATACCAGCCGATAATGCGCCAAAAGTTGGCCAGCTGACGATAGCCGACATTCTCGAACACGGCCACGCCTGTGAGTGTGAGCAGTGCCGATACGCTGATATAGCGGCGCAAGCGGAATTCCTCGAGGAACAGTGCCCCAATGCTGATGACCAGGCCGAGCAGGATGGTCAGGGCAAGGAAGGCGACGAAATAGCCGGCGTGAATGAGGCCGCCAAGCCACATCAGCGGCAACAGCACGTAGCCGGCGACCTCGATCAGGGGGCCGATCACGTCGACGATGAGGATATGCGGCATGGCCAACAGGCCGAGCCTGCCATAGCGTGGATTGAAGGTCAGCCGGGCATGGTTGAAATAGGTCTCCAGCGCACCCCGCTGCCAGCGCACACGCTGCACCCGCATGTCCCGCAGGCGTTGCGGTGCCTCGGTCCAGCAGACCGGCTCGGGCGAAAAGGCAATGCGATAGGGCTCGTTCCGCTCGCGCTTATGGCGGTGGATCCGGACGACGATCTCCAGATCCTCGCCCACGGTATCGCGGCGATAGCCGCCAACGCGCAATACGGTCTCGCGGTCGAAAATCCCGAAGGCACGGAGCATGGCTGGCCCTGGTATCGCGATCTGGTCGGCGCCTTGTTCAAGAACCATCCAAAGATCTAGCCGGCCGTCATGCATGTCGAGACCGGGGATCACGCGGCGACGAGCCACCTGCCAAATCCGTGGCCGCTGGTCGAGGAGTGGTACAACTTCAAGAGCGATCCACGCCGCATATCCGATCTGACCGTCCTGCTGACGCTGGACGAGACCAGCTATGAGGGCGGAGAGATGGGTGCCGATCACGCGCTCGCCTGGTTGCGAGAATTCGACGGCGGGCGCACTTTCTATACGGCGCTTGGCCACAGGGACGAGACCTGGGCGCTGCCGGAATTCCGCCGGCACTTGGCCGGCGGAATGGCCTGGGCTGCCGGTGAGCGTTAAGCCTCCGCTATGACGTAGCGGTTCTTTCCCTGCCGCTTGGCTGCATACATCGCGCGATCAGCGGCTTTGAGAATCGATTCCGGGGTGTCGTGAGTTGCCGAATGGCGGGCGATGCCGATACTGGCCGAGCCGCTCGCCGTGGCGTCGCTGAGTTTGACCGGTTTCCGGATCGCCTTGAGAAGGCTCGTGGCGGCGGTGTCGATGGCATCGTCATCGGACATGCTTTCGAGCAGCATGGCGAACTCGTCGCCGCCGAGCCGCGCCACGACGTCGCCCTTGCGGACGCACGCGCGCAAACGTGAGCCCACTTCGGATAGCAATTCGTCGCCTGCCGCGTGGCCGAATGTGTCATTGACGGGCTTGAAGCCGTCCAGATCGAGATAGATCAGGGCGAATCTCTCGTTGCGCCGCCCGGCGCGCGCAACGAACTGGTTCAGATGATCGCTGAACAGGCGGCGATTGGCGAGGCCGGTCAGGTGATCGTAAAGCGCAAGCTCCGTGAGCTGCCGGTTCGCCTCCGTCAGCTGGCCCTGAATGCGACACCGTTCGCTGATATCCCGCAGCACGCCGGCGAAGAGGCGTTGATTCTCGAATGTGACCTCGGCAATC
This sequence comes from uncultured Rhodospirillaceae bacterium, assembly GCA_964555535.1. Classification (GTDB taxonomy): domain Bacteria; phylum Pseudomonadota; class Alphaproteobacteria; order UBA7887; family UBA7887; genus UBA7887. The sequence continues at coordinate 1,006 of CAZKTK010000402.1, read as the reverse complement.
GAGACATCGAGGGGAAACGTGCTGCCGTCGCGGCGCCGGCCCTCGACCTCCCGCGCTTCGCCGATAATGCGCGCCACCCCCGTGTCGCGGTACCGGGCGATATAGTCGTCATGTCCGCTGCGATGAGGTTCGGGCATGAGGCTGCGGACATTGTTGCCGAGCAACTCGTCGCGATCGTATCCGAATATGCTTTCGATCGCCCGATTGAGCGACAGTATCGTGCCTGTCTCGTCGATGGTGAGCACGCCCTCGATCAAGTTGTCGAGGATGGCGCGAAGCTCGCCTTCGCTTGCCTTGTGGCGCGATGCGAGAGCTTGGTTTTCCCGGGTCTTGTCGCGCAGGTAGGCCTCGCGGGAGGTCGCCGCCATCACGCCCAGCACTTGCACGAGGCAATATTGCTCCGCATCGTCCTTCTCGCCTAGCGGCCGCACCGAAATGTTCTGTTCGATCTCGGTTCCCCCGATGGGGTCGGTCAGCGGCAATGGGCTGTGGTTGAGCGCGCGGGACAGGAAGGCCGCCACACCGCGCTCGAGCGCATTGGCAATCGCACTGGCAAGCCGGGTTCCGGCGACCACCGGGAACAGGGTTTCGAACCGCTGTCCCATGGCATCGGCCTCGTCGATACCCGACATGCGGGACATCCATGCATTCCAAGCCACCACATTGCCGGTGCTGTCGAGCACGACGAGACCGATATCGGCAAGGTCGAAGGCTTTGCCGAGCATCGTGCCGTCAAAGGCGCCTTTATCGCCGGGCATGCAAATGCCTCATTCCGCTTGCACAGGGCTTCAAGAGGAAATGCCTTCAACGAAATCGGCAATCATCGAGCGGAAGCGTGCCATCGACCCCGCATTCATGACGACACTCAAATATCCGTCAATCTCACTGCGAGGAAGCCTGAAGGCAATGGTTACCGATAGAACGATGTTCGATGCGAAGTTTTCACCATTAACAAGAATGGCGTTGGCGTCGCGTCTGGCATATCGCGGCAAGGCGCTCTCGAAGC
>CAZKTK010000401.1:0-3499 GCA_964555535.1 uncultured Rhodospirillaceae bacterium | reverse complement strand
GGCGATTGCCTCAATACGGGCTGCGTGCCGTCGAAGGCGCTGCTGGCGGCGGGCCAGGCGGCGGCGGATATCCGTGCCGCCTCGCGCTTTGGCATCTCGGCAGGCGAGCCCGAGGTGGATTTTGCCGCCGTGCACGCGCATGTGCATGACGTGATCGCCGGTATCGCGCCGCACGATTCGGTGGAGCGCTTCGAAGGGCTCGGCGTGCGGGTGATCCAGGCATGGGCGCGCTTTACGGGGCCGGACCGGGTCGAGGCCGGCGATGTCGAGGTGAGCGCGCGGCGTTTTGTGCTGGCCACGGGTTCTTCGCCCGTCGTCCCGCCCATACCCGGGCTTACCGACGTGCCCTATCTGACCAATGAGACCATCTTCAATCTCCGCGAATGCCCGGCGCATCTACTGATCATCGGCGGTGGCCCCATCGGCCTCGAGCTGGCGCAGGCGCACCGCCGCCTTGGCTCGCAGGTAACGGTGCTAGAGATGGCGCGGTTCTTGGGCCGCGACGATACGGAAACCGCGGCTCTGGCCCTGGCCAAACTTCGCGAGGAAGGCGTTACCCTGCACGAGGAGACGGGCGTGGCGGGCGTCACGGCCGATGGCGACGGCATCACGCTCGACTGCGGCGATTTCCAGGTCTTGGGCTCCCACGTGCTGGTCGCCACCGGCCGCCGCGCGGATACGGACGCCCTGGGGCTGGAAGCGGCGGGCATCGCCTTCACCAACCAGGGCATAACCGTGGACAAAGGCCTGCGCACCAGCAATCGCCGGGTCTACGCCCTGGGCGACGCGGTGGGCAGCTATCCGTTCACCCACGTAGCCGGCTACCACGCGGGCATCGTGCTGCGCCGCGCGCTCTTCCGCCTGCCCGCCAAGGTCGACACCCGCGCCATTCCCTGGGTCACCTATACGGATCCCGAAGTCGCCCAGGTCGGCCTGACCGAGGCGCAGGCGCACGACTCACATTCCGATTGCCGCGTGCTGAGGGCGAGCTTCGCCGACAATGACAGGGCACGCGCAGAGCGACGCACCGACGGCCTGGTCAAGGTCGTGGTGGACCGGCGCGGCCGCGTGCTCGGCGCCTCCATCGCCGGCGCCCATGCCGGCGAACTGATCCAGATCTGGGCCATGATGGTGGCGCGCAAGCGGCCCATCCGGGATATGGCGTCGCTGGTCCTGCCCTACCCCACTCTGTCCGAGACCGGCAAACGCGCAGCCGGGGAGTGGTACACCGCCTCGCTCTTCAGCGAGCGCACCCGGCGCCTGGTTCGCTTCCTGCTGCGCCTTGGCTGATGAGCGCGCGCGTCCCCTTTCGAAAGTCCCTCTCCGGGCGGCTGCTGCTGCTCTCGGCGCTTTTTGTGCTGCTCGGCGAGGTCCTGATCTACGTGCCCTCGATCGCCCGCTACCGCCTGGTCTTCCTGCAGGAGCGCCTGGCGGCCGGCCACATCGCCACGCTGGCGCTTGAAGCGACGCCCGACGGTCGCCTGGCACCCGCCCTGGTGCAGCGCTTGCTCGATCACGCCATGGTGGATGCGGTAGTGCTACGCACGGAGGAGCGATCGGACTTCATGCTGTCACAGGACATGCCGCCCGCCATCGATGCCAGCTACGATCTCCGAGATGCAAGCGCGGCAACATTGATCCTCGATGCCTTCGGCGCGCTCATCGATGGCCCCTCTCCGACGATCCGCGTGCTCGGCACATCCCATGTGAAACCGAATACGGTGGTCGAGGTGGTGCTGGGACAGGCTGCCATGCACAAGGAAATGGTGGGCTTTTCGCGGCGTATCCTGACTCTCAGTATCGTCATCTCTCTGCTCACGGCCGGCTTGGTCTATGTCAGCCTGCATCTGATGATGGTACGGCCGTTGCGCGGCATCACGGACAATCTGACGCGGTTTCGACGCAACCCGGAAGACGCGGCCAGTCAGATCGAGGATACCAAGCGCGGCGACGAGATCGGCGTGGCACAAGAGGCGCTCGGCCAGATGCAAAGAGAGCTGCGACGGGCCCTGCTGCAAAAGACCCGGCTCGCCGCGCTCGGCGCGGCCATGGGCAAGATCAATCACGACCTGCGCAACACATTGGCCTCGGCCATGGTGGTCTCTGACAGCCTGTCGCAAAGCGACGATCCGATCGTACAAAAGGTGACGCCGAGGCTGATGTCGGCCATGGACCGCGCGGTCACCTTGTGCCGCAGCACCCTGAATTATGCCCAGAGTGATGAACCCGAGCTCGAGCCGAAAGTGCTGAACCTTAGCACCATGGTCGACGATGTCGGCGAAATGGTGGTGACGGATACGGGCTCGCCCGTGAAGTGGATCAACCGCGTGCCCGAGGCCATGACCATCAGGGCGGACCATATTCAGTTTTTCCGGGTGCTCCAGAACCTGGGGCAGAACGCCGTGCAATCCATGCCCGACGGCGGCACGGTTACTATCGGCGCAGCGCACGAGACCGATCAGGCGGTCATAGAATTCATCGATACCGGCCCGGGCATATCCGATCGTGCGCGCGAACACCTGTTTCAGCCCTTCGCCGCCTCAAGCAATGACGCCGGTTCGGGCCTCGGTCTGGCCATCGCCCGCGAGAACATGCGGCTCCACGGTGGGGATATCGCGCTTGTCGAAACCGGCGAGATGGGAACGCACTTCCGGCTGACATTGCCGACCTCTGTGGCTAAACCATGAGCAAAGGCGCCGAGCCAAGGCCCGGCGCCTCACTCCGGATACGATTGCCGCCACCGCTACAATGCTCCCGAAGGCGCAAGCAACACCGTGGCCACCGTCCGGTGGGCTGACGAACGGCCCAAGGAATCGTCAGCGCTTCCCAGGGCCGCCACCGCAAACATCCGAAGGACACTCACGGCCCCATGCAACGGATTAACCGCCGTTGCGGGAATTCGGCCCACCGCCGACGCATGCACCTGTCGGCAGCAGCGAGGGTGGTCTCCGTCGAGCCCGGCGCCGCCAAGGCGACACCGAATGGCCCATCGGCCCTCGAAAAGCCTGGCCACAACACGGGTCCCGGATCGACCGGATCCGGCCCTTGCGGGCCACGCCGCTCCCCGGTGTCGACCCCAGTGACGGGGCTTGCCGGATCAAAGCTTGCCTTCATGGTGCGAGCAATACGGGCCGCGGTCAACAGCTCGAATCCGTTATCCCCGATATCCTTGTTTTGCGGCCATGGGGAAACCGGAATCGGTGGATAAAATCACTGGCCCACCGCCATTCCCTCGCGTCGATGGTCCGCAGCCCCCTGCAAAATGAGCGCGCCATCGGCATCGCGAATCAGATGGATGGCATGCAGACCACTGTTCATGTCGCGTATTGCCACCTCATGACCACGCGCGCCCAACGCCTCGGCAAGGCCCTCCAACGCAGTTCCACGCTCAAGATCCGTCTTGCCGTTGCGATTGCACATATTGGGATAGTCAACGGCCGACTGCACATCCATTTGCCAGTCGATAACGGCGACCAGGGTCTTGGCAACATAGCAGATG
>CAZKTK010000400.1:0-3509 GCA_964555535.1 uncultured Rhodospirillaceae bacterium | reverse complement strand
GGCGGTCTTGCCGGTCTGGCGGTCGCCGATGATCAGCTCGCGCTGGCCGCGGCCGATGGGCACCAGAGAATCGATGGCCTTGAGGCCCGATTGCATGGGCTCGTGCACCGACTGGCGCGGAATGATGCCCGGCGCCTTGACTTCCACACGGCTGCGCTCGGCGCCTTCGATCGGGCCCTTGCCGTCAATGGGATTGCCGAGACCGTCGACCACGCGCCCGAGCAGGCCCTTGCCCACGGGAACATCGACGATGGCGCCGGTCCGCTTGACCGTATCGCCTTCCTTGATGGTGCGGTCATCGCCGAAGATGACGACGCCGACATTGTCGGTCTCGAGATTGAGCGCCATGCCGCGAATGCCGCCGGGAAATTCGACCATTTCACCGGCCTGGACCTTGTCGAGCCCATACACGCGGGCGATGCCGTCACCGACGGCAAGCACCTGTCCAACCTCGGCAACCTCGGCCTCGGTCCCGAAGTCTGCGATCTGCTGCTTCAGGATTTCCGAAATCTCAGCGGCACGGATATCCATCATGCGGCTCCTTTCATGGCGAGCTCGAGTGATTGCAGTTTGGCCTTGAGGGAGGCGTCGACCATTTGCGAGCCGAGCTTCACCACAAGTCCGCCGAGCAGCGATTCATCGACGCTGGCGATAAGTCTTACGTCGCTGCCGACAACGCCTTTCAGCGCCGCCGCCACAGCCGCCGCCTGAGCATCGCTCAGGGGCCGGGCGCTGATCACCTCCGCGGTGACCTCGCCGCGATGGGCAGCCAGAAGGGTCTCATAGGCCGCGATCATGTCGGTTAGCGCGAAAAGACGGCGATTGCTGGCCAAAAGGCCGACGAAATTGCCCGTCAACTCGCCGAGACCGGCGCGTTCGACCAAAGCGGCCATGGCCTTGCCTTGATCGTCGCGCGCCACGACCGGGCTCAACACCAGTCGGCGCAGAGCCTCGCTCTCGTCCAGCATGGCTTTGAGCGAAGCCAGATCGCTCGCGGTGGCGTCGAGCACATCCCGCTCGCGCGCCAATTCGAACAACGCCGTCGCATAACGCCCGGCAAGACCGGAGACGCCAGATGCCTGTTCCGCCACGGATGCCCTCTAGAGACTGCTCAACGATGCAGTAAGACTTTGATAAACAAGAAAAACCAGCCGTAAACGTACCGGCTGGCAGCGGCTTTTTGCCCGAAGGCGGGCGTTTGGTAACACACCTATTTTGCGCATGCAACATCGCTGCAGGTCACAAAAAGCCATACGGATCGACATCGACCTGCAGGCGCACGTTCGATGGCACTTTGACCGCCCCCAGCCAGTGCGCCAGATAGGGCTGCAGGGGCGGCGATTCCCCACCGCTGACCAGCAGTCGGAAACGATACCGGCCGCGGATCAGCGATAACGGTGCCGGTGCCGGACCCAGGACGCCGACGCCCTCTGCCTCCGGCGCCACACGGCGCAACATCGCGGCGAAGGCACGTCCCGCGTCTGCATCCGGCGACGACACCACGATCGCCGCCAGGCGCCCGAATGGCGGCATGCCCGCGGCGCGGCGCTCGGCCATTTCGCTGGCCACGAAGCGGTCCCTGTCGCCGGCCACAAGCGCCCGCATGACCGGATGCTCCGGCGCGGTCGTCTGTAGCAGCACCCGGCCTGGGCGTTCGGCGCGCCCCGCCCGCCCCGCAACCTGGAACAGGAGCTGGAAGGTGCGCTCGGCCGCCCTCAGGTCGCCACCCGCCAGCCCGAGGTCGGCATCGACCACCCCGACCAGGGTCAGGCCCGGAAAATGGTGGCCCTTGGTCACCATTTGGGTGCCGACCAGAATGTCGATTTCGCCGGCCATGACACTGTCGATGAGGGCCGCCGCCGCCTCCGGGCCATGCACGGTATCGCTGGCCATGATCGCCAGGCGCGCGTCGGGGAAGCGCGCCGCCACCTCTTCCGCCAGGCGCTCTATCCCGGGCCCGCAGGCGGCAAGCGATTCGCTGGCGGAGCAAGACGGGCATTCCTCGGGCAAGGCGATGCGGTGGTCGCAATGGTGGCAGCGCAATTCGTGGGTCAGGCGATGCTCGACCAGCCAGGCCGAGCAGTTGGGACATTCCAGGCGATGGCCGCAGGCACGGCACAAGGTCAGCGGCGCATAGCCTCGCCTGTTGAGAAACAGCAGCGACTGCTCGCCCCGCTCAAGCGTTTCCTGTAAGGCCTCGACCAAGGGCGGGGACAGCCAATGGCCGCGCGACGGCGGGGTGCGGCGGAGGTCGACAGCGGCAATACCGGGCAGCTCCGCGACACCGTGCCGGTCCGGCAAGGCCAGTCGCCGATAGCGCCCGCGCTCGACATTATGCACGGTTTCTAGCGCCGGCGTGGCGCTCGCCAGCACCAGCGGCACACTCTCAAGACGCGCCCGCACCACCGCCATGTCGCGGGCATTGTAGGTCACGCCCTCGTCCTGTTTGTAGGAGGCGTCGTGCTCCTCGTCGACGACGATGACGCCGAGGTCGGGGAACGGCAGGAACAGGGCAGAGCGGGCGCCGACCACCACCTTGACCTCGCCGTCGGCCACCGCCCGCCAGGTATCGCGCCGCGTGGTCTGGCCGAGATCGGAATGCCATTGCGCCGGCTGGGCGCCGAAGCGGGCGGCAAATCGCGCCAGCCATTGCGCGCCGAGCGCAATCTCGGGCAGCAGCACCAGCGCCTGGCGCCCACCGGCGAGCGCGGCGGCGATGGCCTCGAAATAGACCTCCGTCTTTCCCGAGCCGGTGACACCGTCGATCAGCGAAGCCGAGAAGCGATGCGCCTCCACGTCCGCGATCAAGGCATCGGACGCCGCGGCCTGGGGCGGCGATAGATTTGGCCCAGGTTGCCCGTGGTCCGGCTGCTGCCAGGGGCTCTCCGCCCGGCGCTGCTCGGGCACCAGCGCACCGGCCTTGACCAGGCCTCGCACCACGCCGGCACCGACGCCCGCAGCTCGGGCAAGGACCGTTGCCGTCATGGCGCCTTCGCCAAGCGCCAGCAATACGGCCGAACGCTGCGGGGTGAGGCGGTCGGGCTCATGTCCGGAGCGGCGCAGCACGGTCTCGAGCCGTGGCGGCTCAAGCGCCGCGGGCACGCTCATGGCCATGCGCAGCACCGTCCCCCGCGCCGCCAAAGTATAGCCCGCTACCCAATCCACCAGCTTGCGCATCGGCTCGGCCATGGGCGGCGCCGGCAGGACCGATTCGACGTCGCGAAGCTTCTCGGACGGCACATCATCCTCGCCATCGCCCCATACGACGCCGGTAACCGAGCGCGGGCCGAGCGGCACGCGCACGAAGCTGCCGCACGGCGCATCCAGGCTTTCCGGCAGACGATAGTCGTAGGCCCCGGCAAGCGGCAGCGGCAGCAGCACCGAGACCGTGGCTTCGGGCGCCGTCATTCGCTAGACTCCTGCCATTGGGAAGCAGCGAGGGAACACGGCGCCATGAAGTTCTTCATCGATACCGCCGACATTGACGAGATTCGCGACCTGGCGGCGAC
>CAZKTK010000399.1:0-3525 GCA_964555535.1 uncultured Rhodospirillaceae bacterium | reverse complement strand
CCCGGAACCCGCCGGGCGGCTCGTCGAAGGCCTGCGTCGCGCGGGCCTGCCTGAGTAAACTTGCCAACTCAGAGATTTTCAGCGGCGTCATTTCCTTGTAGAAAGGATGACGGCTGGCGTTCGTTTGGAGGAACTGCATGACCTTGGAAAAGCTCGACGAGGGGACATTCCTGCGACAAACGGGAATGGACGGCGAGGACCTCAAGGCATTGCTGCGTCTGCCGATGTTTCACGGCTTGGATAGCGCGGTCGTGCGGACGGTTTTGGCGGAGGCGCATGTGCGCCCCTACTCCAAGGATAAGCTGTTGTTTTCGCAGGACGATCCTGCAACGGCCTTCTATGTGACCTTCTCCGGCTGGGTGAAGCTGTTTCGCCTGTCGGAAAGCGGGCACGAAGCGGTGATTGCCTTGATCGGCCCCGCGGAATCCTTCGCCGAAGCCGCCATGTTCGACAGCGGCGTCTACCCGGTCAGTGCGGCAGTGGTCGAAGATGCGCGAATGCTGGTGGTGCCGGCGAATCCGTTTCTGACCCGCCTGCACGAAGACCCGGATCTGTGCTTTCAGATCATGGGCGCCATGTCCCATTGGCTGCGCCATTTCGTACAAGAAGTTGAGCGACTAGCTGCCCACACCACTTCTGAAAGGTTGGCGGACTTCCTGCTGAAGCTTTGCCCGCGCCAACAGACTGGCCCCGCCACCATTCACCTGCCGACCGACAAGTCCCTGATCGCCGGGCGCCTCGGCATGCAACCCGAGACCTTTTCGCGGTCGCTGGCGAAGCTGCGCCCCCTCGGCATCGAGGCCCACGGCCAGAACATCGTCGTGCAGGACGTAGGCGCGCTGCAACAGGCCCTGCCGCGATAGCGCCTCACACCACGGCGCACATGCCCCCGTCCAGGTTCACGGCGACGCCGGTGATATAGGCGGCACGGGCAGAGACCAGGAAGGCCGCCAGGTCGGCGAACTCCTCCGCTTCGCCCACGCGCCCGAGCGGCACTTTTGCCGACAGTTCGTCGTAAAGCTCGTCGACCGGACGGTTGCCGGCGCGACGGTCCCATTGGGCGCTCTTGAGCAAGCCGATGCAGATGGTGTTCACGCGGATGTTGTCGCCCGCATATTCGTTGGCCAGCGCCTTGGTGAGGTTGATGCCGGCGGCGCGGCTGAGGGTGGTCGGCAGGGCGGCACCGGGGGGCGCCTTGGCGCCAACAATGGTGGCGTTCAGGATCGAACCGCCGCCTCGCGCGCGCAGGATCGGAATGGTCAGGCGGCAGAGGCGCACGGCGCCCATCACCTTGAGGTCGAAGTCGGACTGCCAATCCTCGTCCGGCACCGCCTCGAAGCTGGCGGCCGCAGACTTGCCGGCATTGTTGATGACAATGTCGATGCCGCCGAAACGCGTCGTGGTGGCGGCAACGAAGGCTTCGATATCGGCGGGCACCGAGACGTCGGCGCGATGGGCCAGAACCTCACCGCCGGTCGCCTCGACTATGCCGTCCGCGGCAGCCTGCAGGTGGTCCTCGCGGCGGGCGCAGATGGCGACCTTGCAGCCTTCCGCCGAGAGCCTCTGCGCGGTGGCGAGCCCAAGCCCGTCACTGCCCCCCGTAATCACCGCCACTTTGCCGGCCAAGCCGAGATCGAACATCGCACCCTCCATGTTGAACCGACCAAAGCAGGCCCCAATCCTGCCACCGGGTCAAGCCACGAGCGCCAGGCCCGGCGCAAAGATCGCCAACCAATTAGGTGACTATCACGCAACTTTTACGCGCTTATCATCTCAGCGACTTCGCATGGAAGACTGTTGCCCCGTGGGTGCCTCTTTTTCCGGATGTCGAGACAACGCAGGCAATGCAAGGGGAACGCGGAGGCGCAGAGGCGCGGAGGGGGCATAGTTAGGTGGCAGTCACCCAATTTTAAGTTGTGGCAAACTTTCGCGCGGCTGCCAATGGCGGGCGCGGGGCTCTCCGCGCCTCCGCGGCTCCGCGTGAGACCTGCCGCGCGGCGGGCGAACGCAGCGCTTGCGGGTTTGCTCCCATCGTTGCAGTGTCGCGCCATGTCGGAGAGCCCAACCGCCCTGCCTGCCTTCGATGGCGGGCATTTGGCGCACAACATCATGCATTTCTGCCGCTGCCTGCGCGCGGCGGGCCTGCCCGTGGGGCCCGGCAAGGTGCTGGATGCGCTGGCGGCGGTCGAGCGCACCGGCCTCGGCAGGCGTGAGGACTTCTACTGGGCGCTGCATGCAAGCCTCGTCGCCCGCCACGAGCAGAGCGAGCTGTTCGACCAGGCCTATCACGCCTTTTGGCGCAGCCCCGATCTGCTCGAGCGCCTGCCCGGCATCGTCGATTTCGCACCCTTCGCGGCACCGCCGCCGGCCTCGCGGCGTGTCGCCGAAGCGCTCGCCAGCACGCGCATCGGCGGCGGCGAGGGCGAGGACAGCGAGGCGGATGCGGATGCCGTGCTCACGGCTTCCGGCCGCGAGGTCTTGCGCAAGATCGACTTCGAGCGCATGAGCGCCGACGAAATCGCCGCCGCCAAACAGGCCATCGCCCGCCTCGTGGTGCGCATGAAGCCGCTGCCGACGCGGCGCTATGCGGCCGATGCCCGGGGCAAGCGTATCGACATGCGGCGCTCCCTGCGCGCCGCCTTGCGCGGCGGCGGCGAGACAATCCCACTGATTCGCCGCCGGCCGCGACGTGCGCCCCCGCCGCTGGTCGTGCTCTGCGACATATCCGGCTCCATGGGGCGCTATTCACGCATGCTGCTGCATTTCCTGCATGCCCTGGAGAACGCGCGCGGACGCGTGCACGCCTTCGTTTTCGGCACGCGGCTCAGCAACATCACCCGGCAATTGCGCAACAAGGATGTGGACGTGGCGCTCGATGCCGTGATCGAGGCGGTCGAGGACTGGTCGGGCGGCACCCGCATCGGCGATTGCCTGCACGCCTTCAACCGCGACTGGTCGCGGCGCGTGCTCGGCCAGGGGGCGCTGGTGGTGATTATCTCGGACGGCCTCGACCGCGCCGGCGGCGAGGGGCTTGAGGCCGAGATGGAGCGCCTGCACAAGTCCTGCCGGCGGCTGATCTGGCTCAATCCGCTGCTGCGCTACGACGGCTTCGAGCCCAAGGCGACCGGGGTGCGCGCCATGCTGCCCCATGTTGACGATTTCCGACCGGTGCACAATCTGCAAAGCCTGGATATGCTGGCGCGCGCCCTCGGCCAAGGCGGGCGCGGCAAAGGAGGAGCCTATGAGCGTTACCGGTAACGACCACGACGATATTCTCGGCACTGCGGCGGCCTGGCGCGACGGCGGCCGCGGCGTGGCACTTGCCACGGTCGTCACCACCTGGGGCTCTAGCCCGCGCCCGGTCGGCAGCCAGATGGCCATCGCCGAGGACGGTGCCATGATGGGCAGCGTCTCCGGCGGCTGCATCGAAGGCGCTGTGGTCCGCGAGGCCCAGGAAGTGATCACGGAAGGCGCCTCGCGCCTGCTCGACTTCGGCGTCAGCGACGCCCAGGCCTGGGAGGTCGG
>CAZKTK010000398.1:0-3532 GCA_964555535.1 uncultured Rhodospirillaceae bacterium | reverse complement strand
ATCGCCTCGGGCGACCTGATCAGCCATATCGACGGCGAGCAGGTGCTCGGCCTGAGCCTGAGCGAGGCCGTCGAGCGCATGCGCGGCCCGATCAACTCGGAGATCACCATCACCGTGCTGCGGGAGAGCGAGCCGGCACCGTTCGACGTTCACCTGATCCGCGACGTGGTCAAGATCCGCTCCGTGCGCTGGCGCCGCGAGGGCGACGTCGGCTATATCCGCATCACCTCCTTCACCGAACAGACCCAGGACGGCCTCAAGGAAGGCATCGTCAAGCTGCGCCGGGAGATCGGCGATCGCATGAAAGGCCTCGTGCTCGACCTGCGCAACAATCCGGGCGGCCTGCTGGAGCAGGCGATCTCGGTCAGCGACAGCTTTCTTGACCAGGGAGAGATCGTGTCGACCCGCGGGCGCCGCAGCGACAGCGCCCAGCGCTACAATGCGGAAACGGGCGACCTGACCGACGGCTTGCCCATGGTGGTGCTGATCAATGGCGGCTCGGCTTCCGCCTCGGAGATCGTTGCCGGCGCCTTGCAGGATCACCGTCGCGCCGTGGTGCTCGGCACGCGCTCATTCGGCAAGGGCTCGGTGCAAACCATCATCCCGCTGCCGGGCAACGCCGCCATGCGACTGACCACGGCCCGCTACTACACGCCGTCGGGCCGGTCGATCCAGGCCACGGGCATCGAGCCCGACATCGTCGTGGAACGGACCCTGCTGGAGGCCGTCGAAGGCGGCGACCAGCGCCGGGAATCCGACCTCCGTGGCGCGCTCGACGCACCGGACCAGCCGGAGGCCGACGGCGAGCCCGAGGCCGAAGCCGACCCGGAAGACGAGAACTCAGAGGCCGAGCCCGAAGCGGACGCGCCGCAAGCCGAGGCCAGGGTGGGCAGCGACGGAGAACTGATCGACTTCCAGCTGCAGCGCGCGCTCGACTTGCTGGAGGGCGTGGCACTGTTCGACACAAAGGCGTGACATGGTCGCCATCGCCGGGCGTCGCCTGCGCATCTTCCCGCTGATAGCGGCCCTGCTGGTTGCGGCGGGCGCGGGCCTTGTCGGCTGGCTGGCCAGCCAGCCGCCGCTGCCGGACCCCATGCCCTATGAAGTCGCCTTGCCCGAAGCACCGGTGACGGAGGCAACTGCTGAAGTCGAAGCGCCGGAGGAGGCTGTGGCCGAAGCTCCCATGCCGACGGAGGCGCCATCGCCAGGGCCCGAAGTCGCAGCGGCCGGCACCATACCCCTCTCCGCGCCGGCCACGGGACAGAGAGGCAATGTGGGCTCGCGCGCCACGACCATGCAGCCGACGCCGCACCCGGCGCTCATCGAGCAGGGCCGCCACGGTCTCCTGCCGGTGGTCGCACCCGACGGGCGCCAGTCCTGGCAGGTCTATGCCCGCCCCTTCGACGACAGCGACGAGCGGCCGCAAATCGCCCTTGTGGTGATCGGCCTCGGCGTCGGCAATGCGGGCACCAACAAGGCGGTGCGCATGCCCGGCGAGGTGACCCTCGCCTTCTCGCCATACGGCGAAAGCAGCGACACCTATGTGCGCGAGGCACGGGCCGGCGGGCATGAAGTTCTGCTGGAAGTGCCGATGGAGCCGCTGTCCTTTCCGACCGACGACCCCGGCCCCAGAGCCCTGATGACCTCGCTCGGGCCGCGCCAGAACCTGGAGCGCCTGACCTGGCTGATGTCGAGGTTCGCCGGCTATGTGGGAATCATTGAGAGCTATGGCGGGCGTTTCACCGATTCCGAGATCCATCTGGAGCCGATGATGTTCGAGATCGGCCGCCGGGGCCTGCTCTATGTCGACCGCGCCAATACCGTGAGCGACGTGCCGAGAGCGATCGCCGACAAGCTCGGCATGCTGCACATCGCCACCAATATCGACCTCGATATCGAGCCGTCGCGAGCGGAAATCCGCAAGCGCATGGCCGCCGCCGACATGATGGCCAAGCAACAGGGCACGGCGGTGGTGATCGCGCGCTCCTATCCGGTGACGCTGGATCTGCTGGAAGTCTGGATAAACGGCCTGGAACGGGACGGCATCGCCTTGGCGCCGCTGACCGCCGTCCTAGCCCGCAGGGCCCAGGCCGCAGCCCAATGACCGCGGCGGACGACCGCCCCTATCGGCCCTGTGTCGGCGTGATGCTGCTCGATGCCCAGGGCCGTGCCTTTGCCGGCTGGCGCAAGGGCATGAAGCGGGCGGCCTGGCAAATGCCCCAGGGCGGCATCGACAAGGGCGAGGCACCGCGCGAGGCCGCCCTTCGCGAGCTTGCCGAGGAAACCGGCGTGCAGGCGGTGGATATTCTTGGCGAGAGCCGCGGCTGGCACCGCTACGACCTGCCGCGCCCGCTGTCGGGCAAGGCCTGGCGCGGCCGCTTTCGCGGCCAGAAGCAGAAATGGTTCGCGATGCGCTTTCTCGGCCAGGACAAGGACGTGGACCTCGACGCACACCAGCCCGAGTTCGAGGACTGGCGCTGGATCGAGCCCGAACGCCTGCCCGAGCTGGTGATTCCCTTCAAGCGCGGCGTCTACGAAGCCGTTCTCCAGGAGTTTCGCCCGTTCATCGAAAGCGTGCGCAAAAGCTGAGGCGTCGATACCGGGCTCGGGTCGAACAGACACCCGTCTCACCGTTCAGCCATGACGCGATGCGACCCACCAGGCCCGAAATATCCCTATGCCCTGCCGTTTTCGCCCCAATTGGCGGGTGGGGAGGTGTAGCCACAGCACGACAAGTACGGCCAGCCACGGCACCGTATTTATGGACAAATTGCTCTACCGATGGTCGCGCATGCTTGACGCATCGGCAGTGGTCGGCGAGCTCAATGACTATCTCGGCCTGATGCGCTACCTGCCGGCCATGCTCCTGACTCCCGACCGGCATCTGATCGGCCCCACCTGGGAGGTGCGCGACGGCTGGGAGATCATCCTGTTCGACGAGCCACAGCACAGCCTGGCGCGGCGGGTCATGCGCGACGACACGAACAAGTTCCTGAGTTCCATTACCGTGCGCCAGCCGCTTGCCAAAGGTTTCCTGCGCGCGGCCAACTATTACAACAAGGTGTTGTCTGTCGCGAACGTCGGCGTCCGCATGGCGCAAACGGGGCAATCCCTGCTCAACGACGACCCCTCGGTGATCGCGAATGGGCTCAAGCTCGCCTCGAGCCTGGTCACGCGCGCGCCGATGCTGGCGGTTCGGGGCAATGCGCTCGCCCTGGCGCTTCAGGTCTACGCCGAGTCCGCCCAAGCGGTGCTCGCCGCCGGACAGAGGATACGCGACCGGCTTATCGCCCAGGCGCTGGTCGCGGCACGCGACCGCCCCGCCGCGCAGTCTCCCGAACGCTACGTCTATTCGCTCGCCGAGGTGCGGGACCTGCAGACCTACGGCACCTATGACTGGACCGAGCGCGAGACCCAACGTGTCGCCACCGTCTTGCAGGCGCGCTTCATCCTCGCCGCGCTGACACGCAGCCAATAGGCGCTAGAGCGTTTCACGTTTTGACGGAACCATATCCTGCGTTTGCGAGGAAGT
>CAZKTK010000397.1:0-3535 GCA_964555535.1 uncultured Rhodospirillaceae bacterium | reverse complement strand
CCAACTTCCTCGCAAACGCAGGATATGGTTCCGTCAAAACGTGAAACGCTCTAATAGGTAACTGTCACCAATTGTTTGGTGCTGGACTTGCCGGAAGGATCGCAGTACTGAATACGGTATACCGTATGCGAATGGAGCGGTTATGCGTGCGATCGAAAGTCAGCCGGGGCTTGTGGAGCAGGCGTATGACGCGATTCTCGACTCCATTTGCGACGGCGGCCTGCCGCCGGGCGAGCGTCTGACCCAGGCGGAAATCGCCACCCGCCTCAATGTCTCGCGCCAGCCCGTGGGCCAGGCGCTGGGGCTGTTGAAGGCCCAGGGCTTCGTTTGCGACGCCGGGCGCCGCGGACTGATGGTGGCGCCGCTGTCCGCCGATCTGGTGCGCCAGCAATACGAATATCGCGCCGCCGTCGATGCGCTCGCCGCCGCCAAGGCCGCTGAGCGCCACACGGATGCCGACCTGGCGCGGGGCCGCGAGGTGCTGGCCGAGGGTCGCTCGGCGCTGGCCGACGGTTCCCTGGCACGGGTCATCGAGGCCGAGGCGGCCTTCCACCGCTGGATCTACGAGACCGCCGGCAATCCCATCATCGTCGAGGCCATGGACCGGCTCTGGGCGCATATGCGGCGCGTCATCGGCGCCGTGCTGGAAATGCCCGGCGACTGGCCGCACCGGGTTTGGCAGGAGCATCTGGCGATGTTCCACGCCATCGCGGCCGGCGATGGCTCCCTCGCCGCCGAGCGCGCCCGCACCCATGTCGAGGCGGCGCTCGATGCCCTCACCGACACCCTGGACGGAGACGACCATGACTGATGCTGCCACCATCCGCGTGCTCATCGCCAAGGTCGGCCTCGACGGCCACGACCGCGGCGTCAAGATCGTCGCGCGTGCCTTGCGCGACGCCGGCATGGACGTGATCTATACGGGCCTGCACCGCACACCGGAGGAAACCGTGACCGCGGCGGTCCAGGAGGATGTGGACGTGCTCGGCATCAGCCTGCTCTCCGGCGCTCACATGACCATCTTCCCGCGCGTGCTCGAGCTGCTCAAGGACGCGGGCGCGGACGACATTCTGCTGGTCGGCGGCGGCGTCATGCCGGACGAGGACGTGACCGCCCTCAAGGAGGCGGGCGTCGCCGCCATCCTGCTGCAGGACACGCCGCCGACAGCCATCGTCGAGACCATCCAGACCCTGGTCGCCGAGAGGGGAGCACGCTGATGGAAGACTGGCACTTCCCCCCGGCCTACGACACGGGCTATATGCCGGCGCCTGACGCGCGCCACTGGTTCCCCGAGCGTGAATGCATGGATCCCGCCGAGCGCGACGCCGCCATCGTGGTGCGCCTGCGCGAGGTCATGGAATACGCCTGGGAGCACGCGCCCTTCTATCGCCGCAAATGGGACGAAGCGGGCGTGCACCCCTCGCACATCACCTCGCTGGAGGCTTTCGAGAAAGTGCCCGTGGTGACCAAGGCGGAGCTGCGGGCCTCACAGGCCGCGCATCCCCCTTTCGGCGACTATCTCTGCATCCCGCCGGATCAGGTGCATCACATCCACGGCACCTCCGGCACCACCGGGCGGCCCACCACCTTCGGCATCGGCCGCGGCGATTGGCAGGCAACGGCGGAGGCGCATGCGCGCGTGCTCTGGGGCATGGGGGTCAGGCCAGGCGATACGCTATTCGTCGCTGCCATCTTCTCGCTCTATCTCGGTTCCTGGGGCGCCATGCTTGGCGGAGAGCGGCTCGGCTGCCGCGTCTTTCCCTTCGGCGCCGGCGCCGGCGGCATGACCGCGCGCGCCGCCTCCTGGCTCGACGCGGTACGCCCGCAAGCCTTCTACGGCACGCCGTCCTATGCCCTGCACCTGGCGGAAGTGGCACGCGAGGAAGGCTACGAGCCGCGCGACTTCGGTCTCAAGACGATGTTCTTCTCGGGCGAGCCCGGCGCCTCCATCCCCGGCGTGCGCGACCGCATCGCCGATGCCTTCGGCGCCACGGTGTTCGATTGCGGCACCATGGCCGAGATGACGCCCTTCATGAGCGCCGCCGGCAGCAAGGAGGCGAGCGAGGGCATGCTGCTGTGGCAGGACATCGTCTATCACGAGGTCTGCGATCCCGGCACTTACGCGCGCGTCGCTTACGGCGAGCGCGGCACGCCCGTATACACGCACCTGGAGCGCACCTCGCAGCCGATGATCCGTTTGCTGTCTAACGACCTCACACATTGGGTGGACGGGCCGAGCCCCTGTGGGCGCACCTATCCGCGTCTGCCCGACGGCGTCTACGGCCGCATCGACGACATGTTCCAGATCCGCGGCGAGAACATCTACCCTTCCGAGATCGATGCCGTGCTCAATACCGTCGACGGCTATGGCGGCGAGCACCGCATCGTCATTTCCCGCGAGGGCGCCATGGACGAGCTTCTGGTGCGCGTCGAGCCCACGGACGCCGCGCCGCCGGACTTCGGCCAAAGCTGCGCCGCGGCCCTGCTCAAGGTGCTCGGCGTGCGCACCCGCGTGGAGGTAACGCCTGTCGGCGAGTTCCCGCGCACGGACTTCAAGGCGCGGCGCGTCATCGACGACCGCGACCTTTTCCGCAGCCTGATGGCGGGAGGCGAGAATGACGCCTGACGACGCGCTCGCCCTGGTGCCGCGTCTGCTCGAGGGCGAGACCCGCGCCATCGCGCGCCTTATGACCCGCGCCGAGACCGGCGACGCAGCAAGCCGCCCCGCGCTTGCCCAGGCCTATGCCCATGGCGGCAAGGCGCACATCATAGGCCTGACGGGCGTGCCGGGCTGCGGCAAGTCGACGCTGGTGCGCGCCCTCGCCATGGCGTTTCGCGAACAGGGCAGGAAAGTCGGCATCGTCGCGGTGGACCCGTCGAGCCCCTTCTCGGGCGGTGCCATACTCGGCGACCGCATCCGCATGGCGGACATCGCCGGCGACCCCGGCATCTTCATCCGCTCCATGGCCTCGCGCGGCGCGCTGGGCGGGCTGGCGCGGGCGAGCCTCGATGCCGTCGATCTGCTCGATGCGGCGGGCTTCGATCCGGTCATTATCGAGACCGTGGGCGTCGGCCAGGACGAGGTCGATATCGTGCGCGTTGCCGACACCACGGTGGTGGTCTCCGCGCCGGGGCTCGGTGACGACATCCAGGCGATCAAGGCGGGCGTGCTGGAGATCGCCGACATCCACATGGTGAGCAAGGGCGACCGCCCGGACGCGGACAAGACCGTGGCCGAGCTCAAGCAGATGCTGATGCTGGGCGAGCTCAAGCAGGAAGGCTGGGCGGTGCCGGTGCTCGCCACCAGCGCGCTGACGGGCGACGGCATAGACGAGCTCATCGGCCTGCTCGACGCCCACCGCGACCACCTCAAGGAAAGCGGCACACTGGCCGCACGGCGGCGACGCAGCGCCGAGACCCGCACCCTGAAGATCGCCGAAGGCATCATTCGCGAGCGCTACGCGGCGGGCCAGGGAGCGGAAGCCCAGGCCATCATCGACCGCGTCGGCGCACGAGAGCTGGACCCGCACGGGGC
>CAZKTK010000396.1:0-3538 GCA_964555535.1 uncultured Rhodospirillaceae bacterium | reverse complement strand
GCCGTGGCACGAAGGTGCAGACGACGAAGCGCGAGGCAAGGAAGGTGGTGTGCGCCGAGGGCGGCAGGTGCGCGCGATGGCTCATCAGCGGGCGGATGTCGCGCCAATTGAGCCGGACCGGCGCCAGGTCGCCCTGCCAGCCCACTGCGTCCAGCGGATTGTAGGGATAGGTGATGCGCGAGATCTCGCCGCGATGCTTGACCTGCACTTCCCACGCGTTCTCGTCCTGCTGGGCGCGGAAGGCATCGTCGAGCTTGGGCACGGCCAGCACCGCGGGATCGAAGATGGCGTGGCGGCCAACCGGGCCTTTCTCGGGCAGGCGATAGGCGTCGTTGGTGGCCTCGACCAGCATGACCTCGGCATCGCCGTCGAATTCCGTGCGCCACATGGTGCTGCGCGGCAGCACCACATAGTCGCCGTCGCGAATTTCCATGTGGCCGTAGTCGCAGAACAGCCGGCCCGAGCCTTCGTGGATGAACAGCAACTCGTCGCCCTCGGCATTGCGGGCCAGCGCCGGCATGGCGCCGTTGGTGCGCCAATAGCGCATCTTCACATGGGCATTGCCGAGCACCGCCTGGGCTTCCCACGGCATGCCGGCGGCCGTGCCGTGCTTGTTGAGGTCGAACAGGCGCGGGCGCATGGGGCCTTCGAAGCTCTGCCAGCCGGTCGGCGGGTGGCGGTGCAGCATCTGGGCGGCGGGGCCGAAGAAGCCTTCGCGGCCAAGCTCGCGCTCATAGGTGCCCTCGGGCAGGTCGCAATGGGCCTGGCGGGGGTCTGCACCCTCGACGCGCGGCAGCGATATCCACGATTTCATGGCCTGATTTCCTCGATCTGTCTCGCAAGCGGGATACGGTAGAGGAATTGTGTACCGCGTCAAACGGGGAAGCTATAACCGCGCATCGCCCTCCTGAGAAAGCCGCCCGTGGACCGAACCCGCGTCTCCGCTATCCTGCTTCTGGGTCTGCCGATCGTCGGCGGCATGACCTCGCAGACCCTGTTCAACCTGGTCGATACCGCCATGGTCGGCCAGCTGGGAACCGATGCCCTGGCTGCGGTCGGCGTCGGCGGCTTCGTCAACTTCCTCAGCGTGGCGCTGGTCATGGGGCTTTCGGCCGGCGTTCAGGCCATGGCCTCGCGGCGCAAGGGCGAGGGCCGCGACGGGGAGACCGCCGTGCCGCTCAATGGTGGGTTGGTGTTGGCGTTGATCCTCGCTTTGCCGGCAACGGCCGCGCTGCTGGCGCTGGCCAGCGATATCTACGCCCTGGTCAATGACGATCCCGCCGTCAACGCCCTCGGCGTGCCCTATTTCGAGGCGCGGCTCTTCGCCATGCTCGGGGTCGGCATCAATTTCGCCTTTCGCGGCTTCTGGAACGGCATCGGCCTCAGCATGGTGTACCTGCGCACGCTGATCGTGATGCAGCTTTCCAACATCGTGCTCAATTACGGCCTCATCTTCGGTGCCTTGGGCCTGCCGGAGATGGGCACCACCGGCGCCGGCATCGGCAGCGCCATCGCCACCTATATCGGCGCCGGCACTTATCTCTGGATGGCCTGGCGGCGAGCGAGGCCGCACGGCTTTCTCGCCGCCATGCCGAGCCGCGAGACCATGGTCACGATGGTCAGGCTGTCGCTGCCGTCGTCCCTGCAGCAGTTCTTCTTCGCCGGCGGGCTGACGGCGCTGTTCTGGATCGTCGGCCAGGTCGGCACGGCGGAGGTGGCGGCGGCCAACGTGCTGATCAACCTGACTTTGGTGATCATCCTGCCCGGCCTCGCGCTTGGCCTCGCCGCGGCCTCGCTGGTCGGCCAGGCGCTCGGTGCCGGCGATCCGGCCGACGCCCACCGCTGGGGCTGGGACGTGGTCAAGGTCGCCGCCGTCATCATGGCGGCACTCGGCCTGCCCATGGCCATCGTGCCGGAGCTGATCCTCTCGGGTTTCATCACGGACGCGGAGACACGCGCCCTGGCGATCCCGCCACTGCGGCTCGTCGGCATTGTCATCGCCGTGGATTCGATCGGCATGGTGCTTCAGAACGCCCTGCTCGGCGCCGGCGCGGTGCGCACAGTGATGACCGTCTCGATCGCCACGCAATGGGGCGTCTTCCTGCCCGTCGCCTGGCTGATCGGCCCCGAGGTGGGCTATGGGCTGTTCGGCATCTGGATCTGCAATTCGGGCTGGCGCCTGCTGCACTCGGGCATTCTCGCCGTGATCTGGCAGCGCCGCGCCTGGACGAAGATCCGGGTCTAACCGGCCATGAACTCAGCCAGCGCCTGCAGGACCAGGGGGTTCTCTTCTTCCGTGCCGAGGGAGAAGCGCAGGCAGGTGGGCAGGCCGTAATTGTCTAACCGCCGCGGCACGATACCGCGGGCCAGCAGGAAGTCGTAGGCGGCGGGCGCATCGGGGAATTCGACAAGCACGAAATTGGCCGCGGTGGGATGCACGTGCAGGCCGAGCGCGCCGATCTCCTTTTCCAAACGCGGGATCCAGCGCTCGTTGAAGGCGACCGCGCGCTCGATGAAATCCGTGTCGTGCAGCGCTGCGATGCCGGCGGCCTGGGCCGGGGCGTTGACGTTGAAGGGGCCGCGGATGCGGTTGACCACATCGACCACGCTTTCGGGCGCGTACATCCAGCCGAGCCTGAGCGCGCAAAGCCCGTAGATCTTCGAGAAGGTGCGCGTCATCACCACGTTGTCGCCCTCGTCGACCAACGCGCGGCCGTCCTCGTAGTCGTTGCGGCGCATATATTCCGCATAGGCGGCATCGATCACCAGCAGGGTGTGCTCGGGCAGGCCCGCGCGCAGCCGCCGCAGCTCCGCACTCGGGATATAGGTGCCCGTCGGGTTGTTGGGGTTGGCGAGATAGCAGATGCGCGTACGCTCCGTGGCGCGGGCGAGCATGGCATCGACATCCGCCGTATGGTTCGTCTCCGGAACGATCACCGGGGTGGCGCCTTGGGCTTGCGTCGCGATCTTGTAGATGGCGAAGGCATGCTCGGTGAACAGCACCTCGTCCCCCGGCCCGGCATAGGCCTGCGCGAGGAGCGTCAGAAGCTCGTCCGAGCCGTTGCCGCAGATGATGCGCCCGGCCTCCATGCCGTAATGCTCTGCCAGCGCATCACGCAGGTCCCAGGCGCCGCCGTCCGGGTAGCGGTGCAGGCGGTCCGCCAGGCCGATATAGGCCGCGGTGGCAAGCGGGCTCGAGCCGAGCGGCGTCTCGTTCGATGACAAGAGGATGAGGCGATCGCCGCCCTCCGCGCTTTGCCGCCCCGGCACATAGGGCGCGATATCGAGAATACCTGGACTGACGCTAAGCTTGCTCATGATTATGTCTCGGCTCGTCACGGGATGCGGGACAATAGCGCTTTGCCTATCCGGAGGGGACAGTTTTATAGAACTGTCCCCGCCTATCTTGCCAGAATGCGGGGGAATATGCTCCAAACCCACCCATGACAGACAAGCAACTCGCCTTCCTCTGGCCGGAAGAGGACTTTCGCGCCACGGGCCTCGACGTGCCCGCCGGCTTCGCCATTCGCTTCGGCCG
>CAZKTK010000395.1:0-3550 GCA_964555535.1 uncultured Rhodospirillaceae bacterium | reverse complement strand
AGGCCGCCTACCGCGACGGCGCGGACGAGCTTGTCACCATGTGGACGGTCTACCGCGACATGATGGAGCACCCGCTGACCGCCCAGTGGAACAAGATCTTCATGGACGAGTGGCTCGACATGCACGACAAGGGCCTGCTCGACGGCGTACCGGTCAGGCGGGACTGAGGCTGAAGCGCACCATGTTCCATCGCCTCTTTGCCGCGGCCCTTCTCGTCCCGCTTGCCGCATTCCTGGGCGCCCCGATCGCCTCGGCGCAGCAGAGCTCGGAGGGCCTGGCGCTCTCGCTCGAAAGCGCGGACGACCGAGCCGCCGTGGCACAGACGATCGAAACAGCCCATGCGGTTGCCGATGTGCTGCGCCGGCAGATCGGCGAGATGGAAGACTTTCGCCGCCGCCAGGCCGGATTCATGCTTCGTGACGGCACCGGCGCCCGCTTCATCCTGCCCGAAAGCGAGACGGAGGGCCTTGCTGCCTCTCTGGGCCTCGACATCTGGCTGAACGATGAAAGCGATGTCAGACACCGCTTGCAGGCGCGCGCCAAGACGGGATCGGACCTGGACCGCGCCATGTTTGCCGCGCATAGAGCGCTGTTCGATCAGATGGAGCCCGGCAGCGGCAGAACGCTCGACTTCGCCGAGATAAACACCTTCCTCACCGGTTTCGTGCGCGCCACACTGATCGTGATCGACGAGAACAACCGCGCCGACTACGCGATCGCGATCGACGAGGTTCACGACGAGCTTTCGCGAGTGAATGTGCTGCTGGAAGACGCGGAGTTCCGTCTGGCCGAGATCGAGCTCGCGGCCACGGACGCCGAAGCCGACATCACGGACCAGACGGTTGAGGCGGACGAGGCCGCGGGCGAGGACGAGCCGCCGCTGGATTGGCGCACGGTCATGGCCCAGCGCGGCGCCGAGCTGCCCGTGGGCGTCAGTCTGATCGACCCCGAGCCTCAGATGGACAAGATCTGCAACCCACCCGCCGCTGTTCCGATCTGGATCCTGGTGGCGGACGGCAGCGCCTGTTCCGACCCCTGGGTGAAGAAGGGCTCGGGCGAATTTCAGGGCATCGCCGGCGACTGGTGTGTCTGGTGTCCGGCGGACATGTACTGGCGCAGCGGCTGGGGCTGCTGTTTCCCCGAATAGGGTGCGCATGCCGCCCGAAATCGTGCCGATGCCTCGGTCTGCATCCGTAATGATGGGCCCGCCCGCAAAATAGGACTTCCGATGACCTGTCGAACCCGCTATGGGTTTGACTGCGGTGGGGGCCACACTATCTTGATCACGAAATTTCGAAGCGGGCCTGATGGGGGTTGGGCACGTTGGAGATACTTATGGGCCTAAGTAATCGGTATCTGGGAGACGACGAAAGGGCGGAGCATGCATTTCCCGACGAATAATGCCATGCGCCTGCTGCTCGTGCTCTCGGGCAGCATGTTCGTAGCCGAAGTGCTGGTCATGCTCGGCCTGCAATACCTCGTCATCGAGAACGAGATGCTGGAGGCCATGGCCGATGCCGGGGCCCTGACGGTCCTCCTGTTCCCGGTGCTGTATTTCGGCGTGTTCCGGCCTCTGCAAGCGAAGAACCAGGATCTGGCCCGTGCAGAGCAGAGCATGCGCGACGCGCACCATCTACTCGAGGAGCGCATAGAAGAACGCACGCGCGATCTGCTCGCCTCCAACCAGCACCTCCAGGACTCCGTGACCAGGCTTGCCCTCAACAAGCGCGAGATGGCGATCCTCGGCGAGATGAGCCAGATGTTTCAGGTTTGCGGCAGTTTGGAAGAAGCCTATCGCGTGGCGAGCGGCCAACTCAGTGTCCTGTTCCCCAACAACTCTGGCGCCCTTTACCTCTTCCGCTCGTCGCGCAACGTCCTGGAGCGGGTCGCCGAGTGGAACGACAAGGCCGGCTGTCAGGATTTCTTCGCTCCCGGGGAGTGCTGGGCGCTGCGCCGGGGCAAGCTGCATATGGCGGATGCGACGTCGGGAGACCTGCACTGCGACCACGCAGGAGCCGGCGATAGCAACGTTTGTTTGCCCATGACGGCGGGAGGCGAAACGCTTGGCTTGCTTTCTTTGCGATTGACCGAAGACGATACCAGCCACGGCGAAGGGACCGAATCCCTGGCTGAGGACAAGGTGCAGTTCCTGACTGCCGTTGCCGAAAGCCTGGCACTTGGCATCGCCAATATCCGCCTGCGTGAGACCCTGCGGCAGCAGGCGCTCCGCGACAAGCTCACCGGCCTCTACAACCGCCGCTTCATCGACGAATCGGTCGAGTTGGAATTGCACCGCGCCAAGCGCGAGCAGAAACCGCTGAGCGTGATCATGCTGGATGTGGATCACTTCAAGCGATACAACGACACCTTCGGGCATGAGGCAGGCGATACGGTTCTGGCCGAGGTCGGGCGGCTGCTCTCGACTAAGACACGGGCTAGCGACGTCCCGTGCCGCTATGGCGGTGAGGAGTTTCTGGTCATTATGTCCGGCGCCGATACCGACGAGGCGGCCGACCGCGCCGAAGCCTTGCGACAGGCCATCGAGGAAATGAGCGTCGTTAAGGACGGCGAGCCGCTCGGCAGCGTGACCATTTCCTGCGGCGTCGCCACTTTCCCCAAGCATGGGGAGATCTCCGAGGATCTGCTCCGCGTCGCCGACACCGCCCTCTACAAGGCAAAGCACGAGGGGCGGAATTGCGTCGTCAAAGGTGTCTCGCCAGAGGCCGAAGACAGCGGGGAATCTGTCGGCGTCACAGCCGGCGCCTGAAGCAATTCAGTACTGCACCCGCTTTGTCAGGCCGCCGTCGACGACGAGGTTGGCGCCGGTGACGAAACTCGCCGCCGGGCTTGCCAGGAAGGCGACGGCGCGGGCGATCTCGTCCGGCGTCGCCATACGGCCCATGGTCGTGCCCTCGACGAGTGCATGATAGGCCTGCGGGTTCGCGGTCTTGGCGCGGTCCCAGGTGCCGCCCTCGACAAAGGTGGCGCCGGGGCAGACGCAGTTCACGCGGATGCCCTCCGCGGCAAGGCTGGTGCTGAGCCCGGCACTCGCCGCCACCACGGCCGCCTTGATGCCGTTATAGGAGCGGAAGCCGGAATAGATCTCGAGCGCCGCGGTGCTGGCGATCAGGACAACCGAAGGCACCTCGGACTTGCGCAGATGCGGCATGGCCGCCTCCACCGCCGCCATGTTGCCGAGAATGTCCGTCTCCAGGCCCTGGCGCCAGGACTCCGGGCCGGGCGCCACGGCGAGCGCGCTGGCATTGCCGACGACGATGTCGAGCCCGCCGAACGCGTCGGCGACGTCGCCGACCCAGGCGCCGACCGCCTCATGGTCGGTGATGTCGATCGCCTTGCCGAGAGCGCGCCGCCCGCGCGCCTCGACCGCAGCGGTGGCGTCATCGACGCCGTCCTGGCCGCGCGCGCAGAGCGCCACGTCACAGCCCTCGTCGGCCAGGCTTTCGACGATGGCGCGGCCGATGCCGCGGCTGCCGCCGGTCACCAGCGCCTTGCGCCCGCTCAATCCCAAATCCATCGCTACAGCCTTTCG
>CAZKTK010000394.1:0-3550 GCA_964555535.1 uncultured Rhodospirillaceae bacterium | reverse complement strand
AGCACCAGACTACGAATCTGGGGGTCGGGAGTTCGAATCTTCCCGGGCGCGCCATATTTCCATGCATGACGAAAGCCAAGAGATGCGGCTAAACTGGCGCATTACTAGCGTCAGGAGCGGATCATGGAAGGTCGCGAGCGCCTTCGCGCAAAATACCGCCTAGAGACAGACTTCGTACCGCAAGGCGATGGCGTTGACAGCGACGTACGCGCTGCCTGGGCCCTGGAATACATCGCCTATCACGTGGGCCAGATGGATAAGAAGCTCGAGGACGCTTTGACCATCCTGAAGAGAGTTGCCCCGCCCGGGCGCGACAGTTGACGGGCCATGCGATTCGCGGCCGCCGTCTCTTAGCCCCACAGCGATGTCGGTCGCACCCCCTAGTCCAATGCCTGTGTTGGGGCGCCATAGGGAGGATAGCATGACCGTTTTCAGGTGCTTTCTGTTCTTACTTGCGGCCTTGTTGGCCTCGTTGCCGGCGGTGGCGGCGGCTCAGGATGCGCCGGAGCGCGCCATCACTCAGATAGCCGGTGATGTCTATCGCTTTCAGAACCAGTTCCATTACGCCACGTTCCTGGTAACCGACGAGGGCATCGTCGCCACGGATCCGATCAATCCGGATGCCGCAACGTGGCTGAAAGCCCAGCTCAAAGAGCGTTTTGGCAAGACAGTGCGGTATCTCATCTACAGTCACGACCATGCCGACCACATTGCTGGCGGTGAGGTATTCGCCGATACCGCTACCGTTATTGCTCATGAGAATGCCTACAGGCATATCGTTGATGAGGACAGGCCGACGGCGGTTCCCGATGTGACATTCAGCGACCGCATGACGCTGCGCCTTGGCGGCAAGACGGTCGAGCTTGTCTATCTCGGGCGCAATCACGGCGATTCTTCCATCGTCACCGTGTTTCGCGATGCCCGCGTTGCCTTCGCGGTCGATTTCGTCACGGTCGACCGCCTGCCCTATCGCGACCTGCCCAACAGCTATCTTGAGGACTGGCTGGTCTCACTCGAGCGCCTCGAAAGCCTCGATTTCGATATCCTGGCGCCGGGTCATGGCGCGGTCGGCTCGCGGGCCGATGTCGCACCTCATCGGCGCTACCTGGAAGAATTACGCGATGCCGTGCTTGGGCACATGCGTGCGGGCCTTGATGTCGATGCGATCAAGCCCTTGGTACGCATGGAGGCCTATAGCCATTGGGGATCCTATGAGCGTTGGCTCGACCTCAATATCGAAGGCATGGTGCGCCACATGGATCAATATCGACGGGGGAACTGAGCATGCTGCGGATACTCTTGATTTGTCTCTCTCTTGCCATGGCGCTGCCCGCCGTGGCTGACGACTGTACGTTCGCCACCCCGGAGGAGGCACAGGCCATGGTGGAGCGGGCCGCGCAACGCATCGAGGATGTCGGTGCTCAGGTGGCGCTGCACGAGTTCATGGACCCATCCGGCGCCTTTCGCGACCGCGACCTCTATGTCTTCGTGCTCGATTTCGAGGGCAACGTCTGGGCCCACGGGCTGCGCCCCGACGTGGTCGGCAGCAACGGCTTGGAGGCCCAGTCGGCCGATGGACGGTATTACGTTCTCGAAATGATCGAGCTTGCTGGAAACCAAGGCCACGGCTGGGTCGAATACGAATTCATCAACGCCTGCACCGGCGAGTTCGCTCCCAAAGTCAGCTTCGTCAAACGCGTCGGCGACCTTATCATCGGGGTCGGCGCCTACGGTACCGTCTCAACCTAGACCCAATCTTGCATCGAAAGGCCCTCGATGGCGACCAGCCCCTATGACATTGGCTTGGCCAAGACGCCTGCCAATCACCAGCCCCTGACGCCGCTTTCGTTCCTCGAGCGTGCCGCGATGGTCTATCCGGACCGCATCGCTTGGATTCACGGCGATCAGCACATGTCCTATCGTGGTTTTGCCGAGCGCTGCCACCGGCTGGCATCGGCTTTGGCCGCGCACGGCATCGCCCGCGGCCAGACCGTGGCCGTCCTGGCTCCCAACGTGCCTGCCATCCTCGAGGCGCATTACGGCGTGGCTCTGGCCGGGGCAGTGCTCAATGCCATCAACACCCGCCTCGATGCGGCAACGGTCCGCTTCATTCTGGAACACGGTGAAGCCAAGCTGGTCATCGTCGATCGCGAGCTCGCGCCGGTTCTTGCGGAGGCCTTGGAGGGCATGAACGAGCCACCGATGGTGGTCAACTACGACGATCCGAGTTATCGCGGCCCCGGCGAGTGCATCGGCGACATCGACTATGAGCGCTTTCTCGCGCGGGGTGCCGCGGACTTCACTCCCCTGCCCGTCCTCGACGAATGGGATGCGATCAGCCTGAACTACACCTCGGGCACCACCGGCAACCCCAAGGGCGTGGTCTATCACCATCGTGGCGCTTTTCTCAACGCGCTGGGGAATCAGATGACCTGGGGCATGCCGCAGCATCCGGTCTACCTGTGGACCTTGCCGATGTTCCATTGCAATGGCTGGTGCTTTCCCTGGACCGTGACAGCCCTCGCCGGCACGCATGTCTGCCTTCGTCGGGTCGAGGCGGGCCAAATTTACGAATCGATCGCGCGCCACGAGGTCGATCATTTCTGCGGCGCGCCGATCGTGCTGTCGATGCTCGTCAATGCGGTCGCGGAGGAGCGCAAACCGCTGGACAATCCGGTGTCCGTCATGACCGCCGCCGCACCGCCGCCACCGCCTGTTATTGAAGCCATGGAATCCGCGGGCTTCCACGTCACACATGTCTACGGCCTGACGGAGTGTTACGGTCCGGCCGTAGCCTGTGACTGGCATGAGGAATGGAGCGAGCTGCCGTTGGCGGAACAAGCCAGGCTGAAGGCTCGCCAAGGCGTGCGGTATCCCGTGCTCGAGGGGCTCGGCGTATTCGACCCCGATACCATGCGCCCGATGCCGGCCGATGGTGAATCCATGGGCGAAGTGATGATGCGCGGTAATATCGTCATGAAGGGTTATCTGAAAAACGAATCTGCAACCGATGAAGCATTCGCCAACGGCTGGTTTCACACTGGCGATCTCGGCGTGATGCACGATGACGGCTATATCGAGCTCAAGGACCGCTCTAAGGACATCATAATATCGGGCGGCGAAAACATCTCCTCCATCGAGGTGGAGGAAGTGCTCTACGGACATCCCTCAGTGCTGGAAGCCGCCGTGGTGGCGCGCCCGGATGACAAATGGGGCGAGACACCGTGCGCCTTCGTGGACCTGAAAGAACAGGCACCGGCGGTCAGCGCGGATGAGCTTATCGCCTACTGCCGCGACAAGATGGCACGCTTCAAAGTGCCGAAGTCGGTGATCTTCGGTCCCCTACCCAAGACCTCGACCGGAAAGATCCGCAAAAACGTATTGCGGGAGCGTGCCCGAGAGTTGTAGGACGCGCTGAACACACCTCGGGGGGACCCATTCGTGGAAATCATCGCCGCAAACGGCACGTTGCTGCTTGGCCTCGCGCTCATACTGGGTGTCCGTCGTCAGAATACTTGGGACAGGAGAGCCTGTTTGCTAAGGGAGGGTC
>CAZKTK010000393.1:0-3559 GCA_964555535.1 uncultured Rhodospirillaceae bacterium | reverse complement strand
GCATAGAGCTCGGCCACATCTACAACGCCATGTGGCCGTTCATCGCCCTGCAAGCGTGTGGGCTCGCGCTGGTCCTGCTGTTCCCGGAGATTGCGCTGTGGCTGCCGGAGCAGCTGCAGGCGGAGTAGCGCCGCGCCCCCCTTTCCGCTATCGCTCCGCTAATGTCGATCGGCCAGTAACGGCCGGCGCACAACTCGACCAGGGAGGAAGGACATGCGTACCAACCGTTTTGTGGCCTTGACGGCGGCGGCACTCGTCGCGCTGTCGGGGAGCGCGTTTGCGCAGTACTACGAGGGTGTCGATTCCGGTTTTCCGGCGGCCGAAGGGGATGCCAGCGTGCTGCCCGCGGGCTCGACGCTGATGCGCCTTTTCGACGGCGGCTGCATTCTCACGGAAGGCGTTGCAGCCGGCCATGACGGCTACATGTATTTCTCGGACATCACCTTCACCAAGTTCTGCCCCGATCCGTCGGGCCTCTATGCCCAGGCGGGCAACATCTGGCGCTACGACCCGATGTCGGGCGAGACCACCATCTTCCGTTCGCCGTCGGGCATGTCGAACGGCATCAAGTTCGACCGCGACGGCAATATGCTCGCCGCCCTCGGCGCCGACTTCGGCGGCCGCATGCTGATCAAGACCGACATGGCGTCCGGCAAGAGCTACATCCTGACGGGCACCTATAACGGCGAGTCCTACAACGCGCTCAACGACATCTCGATCGACGAGCAGAGCCGCATCTACTACTCCGACCCGCGCTATCTCGGCCACGAGCCGGTCTTCCAGCCGGGCTTCGCGGTCTACCGCCTCGATCCCGACGGCACTGTCGACCGCATCGTCACCAATGGCGGCAAGACCAACGGCGTGCTGGTCTCCCCCGACCAGAAGACGCTTTACGTGGTGAGCAACGACAATGGCTGGCTCGGCTTCATGCAGCTCGACGAGACCGACCAGGGCCCGATCGTCAGCGCCCATATGTTGCAAGCTTACGATCTCGCGCCTGACGGCACGGTGAGCAACCGCCGCGTGGTCATCGACTATTCGACGGTCTATCCCGGCAAGCCCTGCAGCGGTCCTGACGGCATCGTCGCCGACGTGGATGGCAATCTCTATCTCGCCGAGCGTTGCGAGCACCGCCCGGGCATCGCCGTGCGCGATCCCAACGGCAACGAGCTCGCCTTCATCTCGACCGGCGAAGAGATGCCCACCAATGTCGGCTTCGGCCGTGGCGACGAGTCCGACGTGCTCTACGTCACCTCGGGCAAGAGCCTGTACAAGATCAAGATGGCGAAGGCCGGCTACCAGCTGCCGTAAGCGACGCCAATACGATAGGATCGCGGCCGGCCCGAGCGCCGGCCGCTTTTCTATGAGGGGAGAGAGACATGGAATTCGACGCAGCGGTTCTGCATGCGGTCGACGAGCCGATGACCGTCGAGCGCGTGACCATGACGGGGCTCAGGCCCGGCGACGTACTGGTGCGGGTGCATGCCAGCGGGCTCTGCCATACGGACCTGGAAGTCATTCAGGGCAGCCTGCGTTATCCCCTGCCGATCATCCTCGGCCATGAGGGCGCTGGCGTGGTCGAGGCGGTGGGCGATGGTGTGACGCTGGTGGCGCCCGGTGACCACGTGGTGTGCTCCTGGAACCCCAATTGCGGCCACTGCTTCTATTGCGACCGCGACCAGCCGATCCTTTGCGAGCCCTTTACGAAAAACCAGCCGCAGGGCCACTTGCTGGACGGCGAATCCCGCCTCTCCCTCGGCGGAGACAAGCTGCACCATTTCTCGGTGATGTCATCCCACGCCCAATATTGCGTGGTGCCGGAATCGGGCGCTGTGCGCGTGCCTGACGCCATTCCCTTCGATCGCGCCTGCCTGATCGGCTGCGGCGTGATGACCGGTGTCGGCGGAGTCATCAATGTGGCGGAGGCCAAGCCCGGCGACAGTCTCGTGGTGCTCGGCTGCGGCGCGGTGGGCCTCAACGCGGTGCAAGGCGCCCGTATCGCCGGCTGCGAGATCATCGTTGCGGTCGACGTGGCGGCGGACAAGTTGGCCACGGCGCAGGCCTTCGGCGCCACCCACACGATCGATGCGACGAGTGAGGACGTGGCGGTCCTGGTCAAGGGGCTCACGGCCGGACGCGGCGCGGATCACGTGATCGAGGCGGCGGGCATCACCGGCACGCTTCAGAACGCCTTCGATTGCGCCCGGCCGGGTGCCAATGTGGTGCTGCTCGGCAAGACCGACGTCAATGCCCAGGTGGGCTTGCGCTGGGGCTCGATGATGGGCGAGCGCCACATGGTCCGTTCCTCGTACGGCGGTGCGCGGCCCAGGCGCGACTTTCCGCTGCTTGCGCGGCTTTATCTCGATGGCAAGCTGATGCTCGACGAACTGATCACCACGCGGTTGACGCTCGCGGAGATCAATGACGGCTTCGATGCCATGCGCGAGGGAAAGCTGATCCGCGCCGTCATCGAGATGGCGGACTGAGGCGCGCCTCTACTTCCGCTGCCTCATCCTCGCGTCCGCTGTCGCGCAGGAAGGCAGCGAGATTCGCGAGGACGGGCGGCAGCTCGCGGCTGTCCTTGCCGTCATTTCTTTCGATGGTGTTGGCCGCCGTGCGAAACGCCAATTCCGCATCCTCCAGCCTGCCATTGCGGTGATGTGACATGGCCCGATTGTTGAGCTGGCGGGCCCGATAAATCGCCGCCGGCCGCGCCAGGCGACGTGCCATGCTGGCTTCGGATTCAAGGGACTCCAGCATGTCTGAGATGATACGAACCGCCTGATCGTGGATCGGCCTGGCGGCATCGAGCTCGCCCTGCAAATCGTAAGTCGCTGCCATGGCACTCAATGTGCCGGCGGTCTTCAAATGATCGAGGCCGAAGGCGGTCTGCTGGATCGCCAGCGCCTTGCTGTAGCCCGTCAGCGCCTCGTCAAGATGGCCGCTGAAGCGGCGGACTTCCGCCAAATTGAATAGCAGAATAGCGGTCGTCGGGTGCTCCGCGCCGAATTCGGCTGCCGCCAATTGCGCGGCTTCCTCGGCATGGGGCAGCGCTTCGGCATAGTGGCCCGCCACGAACAGGTCTTGGACTTGGACATGCAGTTCGCGCAGGGCATCCGACTGTGCCAGCCCTTCGCCGGGGAGGGCGAGGAACAAGAGAAGGACAAAGATTCGTGTCATGCGAGGAGCTTTCTCATCCTGAAGGGCTCTAACGCGCGTTGGGGCGCCCGAGCCGGCTCAGCCGCGCCTCCACGTCCGCCGCATCCGCCGTGCGGCCCGTAGCGCGGAGGAATCGTGCCAGATTGGTAAGCAACGGTATCAGCTTGCGGCTGTCCAACCCGTCGTTCGTCTCGATGGCATTGGCAGCGCTGCGCAACAGCCACTCAGCGTCTTCCAGGTTGCCGTCGCGATGATATTCCATGGCCCGATTGGCGAGCCGGCGGGCGCGGTAGATCGAGGCTGCCAAGGCCAAGCGCCCGGTCCGGCGATCACCGGTCTTGAGCGAACTGAGCAGGTCGGAAACGATGCGCAGCGCGCGATCGTGAAGCGGTGCCGCGGT
>CAZKTK010000392.1:0-3564 GCA_964555535.1 uncultured Rhodospirillaceae bacterium | reverse complement strand
GCGATGATGGTGCATGTGATACAGCGCCTAGGCCAGAAGGCGCCCGAGAATGCCGTCTAGCAAGGGCCGGCCCGCCTCGGTAAGCCGTATGCCGGCAGTGTCCAAGACGGACAATCCGCCGTCGCTTAGTTGACGCGCCGCATCGCTGTCGATCCAAGCTGCGAGTTCGCGTCCGGTACGCTGTCGAATCGCCTCTGCTGAAACGCCGTCGGCGATCCGCAGGCCCGTCAACAGCATCTCCTCGGCCACGGCTTTGGCCGACAGGAGCTCCAAGCGTCTGCGGCCATGCCCCTTGATTTCTGCGGCGTCCAACCAGCCGGTCGGGCCGGGTATCGCCTCGCTGGCGCAAGTCATGCCATCGACGGTCAGCCGGCCATGGGCGCCCGGGCCAATGCCTGCATAATCACCGTAGCGCCAGACGTGGAGGTTGTGCCGGCAGGCCTCTCCCGGGCGAGCGTAGTTGGAGATCTCGTAGGCCTCGTATCCGGCAGCGGCCAGGGTCTCGGCGGTCCGCGAGTACAGCTCGGCCTGCACCGCCTCGTCGGGCAGGGCGAATACGCCGTCGCGCTCGGCCCCAAAGAAGGGTGTGCCCTTCTCGATGGTGAGCTGATAGGCGGAGATATGTCCGCCCGCATGATTTAGCGCTGCGGTCAGTTCCGCCGACCAGTCAGCAACTGTCTGGCCCGGCCGGCCATAGATCAAATCGATGGATATGCGATCGAAAAGGGTGTTGGCGGCTTGCACCGCCGCGAGCGCCTCCTCCACTGTGTGAAGGCGCCCGAGAAAGGCCAGGGCCGCGTCGTCGAGCGCCTGCACGCCTAGCGAAAGACGATTGGCCCCGGCAGCGGCCACGTCGGCGAGGCGCGCCGCCTCGACGGAGCTCGGATTGGCCTCCAGGGTGATCTCGGCGTCTCTAGCGAGCTGCCAGCACTCGTCGATCTGGCCGATTATCGCCGCCACCGTCTCCGGCGGCATCAGCGATGGCGTGCCGCCGCCGAAAAAGATGCTGGTGACCTTTCGCCCCGGTGTGCGCGCCGCGGTTTCGGCAATTTCGGCAAGATAGGCCGCGCGCCAGCGGTCCTGATCGACGGCCTCGGCGACGTGGCTGTTGAAGTCGCAATAGGGGCACTTGGCAAGGCAGAACGGCCAGTGGACGTAAACCGCCAGCGCCTCCGCCATGTCAGGCGAGACAGGCTTCTGTGAGCTTGGCGAAGGCATCGGCACGGTGGCTGATGCGGTCCTTTTCGGTGGGCTCCATCTCACCGAAAGTGATGTCGTAACCGTCCGCGATAAAGACCGGGTCGTAGCCAAAGCCGCGATCCCCGCGCGGCGGAAACGTGAGGCATCCGGTAACCGTCCCGGCGAAACTCTCGCAATGGCCGTCCGGCCAGCACAAGGCCAGCGCACAGACGAAGCGCGCCCGCCCGCCGCTTTGCCCGTCGAGTGCACGCTCTAAGCGTGCCATGGCAGCGACAAAGTCCTTTTCTGGCCCGCCCCAGCGCGCGGAGAAGATGCCCGGCGCGCCGCCGAGGGCTGCGACGGCAAGCCCGGAATCATCGGCAAGCGCCGGCAACCCGGAGGCACCGGCCGCGGCGCGGGCCTTCAGCTCGGCATTGGCAAGGAAGCTGTCGCCGGTCTCCTCGGGCTCCGGCAGTCCCAATTCTCCCGCCGAGACGGCCGAGATGGCGAACGGTTCCAACAAGGCATTGATTTCTTTGACCTTGCCGGGATTATGGCTGGCCACGACCAGCCGTTCGGTTTCAAGCCTTCGCGGCATCCGCGAGCGCTTTGCGCTGCAACTCGAACAGGGTCTGGGTTGCGTCGCGTGAGAGCACCAGCAGCGCGTCGAGTTGCTCCTGGCGGAATGGGTCGGTCTCCGCCGTCGCCTGCACCTCTACGATGCCACCGCCTGCCGTGAGCACGAAATTGGCATCGGCATCGGCATTGCTGTCCTCGGCATAGTCGAGATCGACCACCGGCACGCCGCGATAGAGCCCGGCCGAGATCGCAGCCACCTGGTCGGTGAGCGGATTGGTCTCGATCAGCTTGTTGCCGACGAGATAGTCGAAGGCAAGGTGCAGGGCCACCCAGGCGCCGGTGATCGACGCCGTGCGCGTGCCACCGTCGGCCTGGATGACATCGCAATCGACACGAACCTGGCGCTCGCCGAAGCCGTCGAGCTTGGTGACTGCCCGCAAGGAGCGGCCGATCAAACGCTGGATTTCCAGGGTACGACCCGACTGCTTGCCGCGCGCGGCTTCGCGGTCGGTGCGGGTGTTGGTGGAACGCGGCAACATGCCGTATTCCGCCGTTACCCAGCCACGTCCCGTATTGCGCAGGAACGGCGGCACGCGGTCCTCTACGCTGGCCGCGCAAAGCACGTGCGTGTCGCCAAAGCGGATCAGGCAGGAGCCTTCGGCGTGTTTGCTGAAACCGGGTTCCAGGGTCACGGGACGGAGGGCGTCGACGGCGCGGCCCGATGGCCGGGCGACGGCGTCTTGAGAGGTATTTTCTGGCATGCCGGCAATCTACTGTTCGGCGCTATTCCCGTCCACCGCGTTGACGCTCCCACGGGCGCTTACTACATTCTCGGCCAATGCTGCGGCGACGCGGCCTTTCAGACGACAGCCAAACCATGATTACCGAGCTCAACGAGCGCTCGCGCCTCATCTTCGCGGAGATTGTCGAAGCCTTTTTCGAAGGCGGCGAACCTGTGGGCTCGCGCACCTTGTCCCGCCGCCTGCCCCTGCGCCTGTCGCCGGCGACGATCCGCAACGTGATGGCGGATCTCGAAGATCTCGGCCTGCTCTATGCGCCGCACACCTCCGCCGGCCGCCTGCCCACGGACCAGGGTTTGCGCCTTTATATCGACGGACTGCTCCAGGTCGGCGATCTCACGTCGGAAGAACGGGTCAGCATCGATGCCCAATGCGCCGGTGCCGGACGCACGCTCTCGGAGGTGCTCGGCCAGGCCACGGAAATGCTATCCGGGCTTTCCAGCGCCACAGGCCTGGTCGTGGCGCCCAAGAGCGAGGCACCGGTCAAGCATGTCGAGTTCATCCGCCTCGCCGAGGGCCAGGCGCTCGCCATCATCGTGCTCGCCAATGGTCTGGTGGAGAACCGCATCATCGACGTGCCCGGCGGCTTCACCGCATCGTCGCTGACCGAGGCCGCGAACTATATCAATGCGCGGCTGGACGGGCGCACCTTCGCGGCAGCCCGCGGTGTCATCGAGGCCGAGCTCGCCGAGCATCGCGCCGCGCTCGACACCTTGAGCGAGCGCATCGTCGAGGCCGGGCTCGGCACCCTGACCGAGCAGGCCGGTGAGCCCACCCTCATCCTGCGCGGCCGCGCCAAGCTGTTCGAGGACGTC
This sequence comes from uncultured Rhodospirillaceae bacterium, assembly GCA_964555535.1. GTDB lineage: Bacteria > Pseudomonadota > Alphaproteobacteria > UBA7887 > UBA7887 > UBA7887. The sequence continues at coordinate 191 of CAZKTK010000392.1, read as the reverse complement.
CAGGCCATCGCCGACCTCGAACGCATTCGCAAATTGTTCGAAGATTTGGAGCGCCACGAAGGGATGTTGCGGGTCATCGATTCCACCCTCAGCGGCCAGGGTGTGCACGTCTTCATCGGCTCTGAGAACGAGCTCTTCGATCTTGCCGGCTGCTCGATGGTGGTTGCGCCGCTGCATCGGGGCGGCGATAA
>CAZKTK010000391.1:0-3566 GCA_964555535.1 uncultured Rhodospirillaceae bacterium | reverse complement strand
CCCGTCTTCGCCGACGCCGCCTTCGTGCCGCGCATGCTCTCTGGCCTGCAACAGGACATCGTGGCGACCGCGCGCTATCACGTGCTGAGCGAGGAATCGGTGCTCGGCATACCGTTGCGCGTCTTCGGCACCCTGATCGTCGGCTTCATTTTGTTTGGTGTCGCCTTGCAGACCACGGGCGGCGGGCGCTTCTTCATCGATCTCGCCTTCGCCCTCTTGGGCGGCGTACGCGGCGGCCCGGCCAAGGTGGCGATTTTCGCCAGCGGCCTGTTCGGTTCGCTCAGCGGCAGCGTCGTGACCAACGTGCTGACCACCGGCGCCATGACCATTCCGGCCATGAAGAAGGCGGGCTATCCAGCGCGCTATGCCGGCGGCATCGAGGCCTGTGCCTCGACCGGCGGCGTGCTCATGCCGCCGGTGATGGGGGCGACCGCCTTCGTCATGGCCTCGTTCCTCGACATCCCCTATCTCGCGGTTGCCACGGCGGCGGTGGTGCCTTCGTTCCTCTATTTCTTCGGCCTCTTCGTGCAGATCGACGCCTATGCCGCGCGCAACGGCATCACAGGCCTGGAAAAATCGCAACTGCCCTCCATTCGCCAGACCCTCAAGGACGGCTGGTTCTACATCTTCGCCTTCCTGCTGCTGATCTATCTGCTGGTCTATCTCAAGCGCGAGGCACATGCGCCGTTCTATGCCACCGTGGCGCTGCTGGCCCTGAGCCAGTTCGGCAAGCTGACGGTACGTGATCCCTGGTTCTACGTCCTAGGTGCCGCCATCGCCGGGTTCCTTGTCGTGGTGTTGGCGAGCGTCGGCTTCGCCCCCGAATACGCGACGCTGGCACCCTTCGGCGCGGCCTTGGCGCTGTTGGCCTTGTCTCAGCTGCCCGCCGCCATCCGCGTGCCGTGGGAGAGGATTCGCGCTTTCATCGAGGCCAACGGCCGGCTGTTCTGCGAGTTGGTGGCGATCCTCGCCGCGGTCGGCCTGATCATCGGCGGGCTGATGATGACGGGCATGGCGGGCTCGTTCTCCGGCGAGCTCGCCCGCGTTGCCGGCGATCAGGTGATACCGCTGCTGCTGATGGGCGCGGCGACGAGCTTCCTGCTCGGCGTCGGCATGACGGTGACCGCCGCCTATATCTTCCTCGCCATCGTCCTCGCCCCGGCGCTGATCGGGCTCGGCCTCGACCCCGTCGCTGTGCATCTCTTCATCCTCTATTGGGGCATGGTCTCGTTCATCACCCCGCCGGTCGCGCTCGGCGCCTTCGCAGCCGCGAGCCTCGCCGGCGCCACCCCCATGCGCACCGGGCTCGAAGCCATGCGGCTCGGCAGCATCATCTATTTCCTGCCCTTCTTCTTCGTCCTCAACCCGGCCCTGGTGCTGAACGGCTCGGCGACTACGATCCTCGTCGAGGTCGGCACGGCGATCGCTGGTGTCGTGCTGATCGCGGCCGGCCTGCAAGGCTACCTGGTCTTCGTCGGTGCCTTGCGGGGGGCGCCGGCATGGCTCTTCCGCGCCCTGCTCATCGCCGCCGGTCTGGCACTCGCCTATCCCGAGGCCATCTCCAATCTGATCGGCCTGGCCTTGATGCTTGTCATCGCAGCCGTGGCCAGATGGCGGAGAGCGGCCCTACTCGGCGCGTAAGGCCGCGTGGCAGCGCGCGAGCGCCTCGTCCATGGCCGCCGCCGCCGTGCTGCATTGCTCGACCCAGGGCTTGCAGCGGACGGTGGCCTCGCGGGCGCATTCGCCGCTGCCGGCGGGCTTGCCGTAGCGGGACTGCACCCAGGGGTCCTGGGCCACCTGGCAGCGCTCGGCCTCGTTCGCCAAGTGGTCGATCAGGGCGCGGTATTCCCGATGCAAGGCGTTGCAGTCGGCGATATCGCGCACGGGTGAGGGGTCGGCGGGCAAAGTCAACTCCGCCGCGGATACCGTCGCCGCGATGAGCAACAGCGCGATCGTGAAGAGAAGTCTCAGGGTCATTCGCGCCTCCGCGGCCACCATAGGCGGTCGGGCGATGGGCTGCGCATCACATTCCGGCGAGCGCGGAACGATTGCGGGAGCCCGGCGCCGGTGGCATAAACGCGCCATCGAACAGGGAGGATGAACGAGATGGCGTATCGGCGGTTCAGCCGCAGGCATGTATTGGGCGGCGCCGGCGCGGCCCTCGGCGCAACGCTGCTGCCTTGGCGTGCCCACGCCGAAGAGGCGAAGCTCAACGTCTACAACTGGGACACCTATATCGGCGAGACGACGCTGGAGACCTTTGCGGCCGCCAGCGGGATCGCGGTGCAGTACGATCTCTTCGCTTCCAACGAGGAGCTTTTCGCCAAGCTGCAGGCGGGCAATCCCGGCTACGACGTGATCATGCCGAGCGACTATATGATCGAATCCATGATCGCGCTCGATATGCTGATGCCGCTCGATCATGGGCGCCTGCCCAATCTGCGCCACCTCGACCCCGATCCCAATTTCTCGGACCCGGCCTTCAATCCGGGCAACAAATACGCCGTGCCCTATCTCTGGGGCACCATGGGCATCGGCTATCGCAAGTCCGCCGGCCCGCGCCCGGACAGCTGGGCTGCGGTGTTCGAGTCCGAAGCCTTTGCCGGGCGCATCGCGCTGCTCGACGACCCGCGCGCGATGATCGGCATGGCGCTGAAATATCTCGGCCACGGCATGAACAGCACCGACGCCGCCGAGATCGCGGCGGCGCGCGATGTCATCATCGCCGCCAAGCCACGCATCAAGACCTTCGCGCCCGATTCCGGCCAGGACATGCTGCTGGCCGGCGATGTCGACCTGGCCGTCGAGTGGTCGGGCGATATCGTCCAGGTGATGGCCGAAGATGCCGATCTCGACTACGTCATTCCGCGCGAAGGCGGCGGCGTCTGGATGGACACCGTGGCGATCCCCAACGGCGCGCCGCATCCGGACAACGCCCACGCCTTCATCAATCACCTCTACGATCCGGCGGTGAATGCCGAGATCGCCAGGGTGACGCGCTACCCCACGCCCAACCTGGCGGCCAAGGCCCTGATCGACGCGGCCGATCGCGACAACCCGGCGATCTATCCGCCGGCCGAGGTGATCGCCACGAGCGAGGCGCTGGTCGATGTCGGCGACGCGGCGCGCCTCTACGACGAGGCCTGGACCGCGATCCAGGCCGCCTAAGCGGCGCGCGATGGCGAGCTGGCGGCGGGACAAGGCGGGGTTCGCGCTCCTGACCCTGCCGGCGGCCGTCTGGCTGCTGCTTTTTTTCACCTTGCCGCTGGCCCTGGTCTGGGTCTACAGCTTCGGCGAGCGCGGCCCGCACGGCCAGACCGAGCTCGCTCTGTCGCTGGCCAACTATGCCCGTGCGCTCGAATGGATCCATCTCGGGGTGATCTGGAAGTCGCTCAAGATCGCGGCGCTGGTCACCCTGATCTGTCTCGTTATCGGCTTTCCCATGGCCCTCGGCATCGCCTTTGCGCCGAGCCGTTGGCGGACGCCGCTGCTGGTCCTGGTCATGCTGCCTTTCTGGACCAACCTGCTGGTGCGCACCTATGCCTGGGTGGCGGTGCTGCGCGACC